>JAPHSW010000074.1 GCA_026196615.1 Gammaproteobacteria bacterium
CAACACAAGCACCTGTTAAAGTGGCTACATCAATTACTACAGAAGGATTAAAGCGTTCACAATAACTCAATGCATCACATAGAATCAGTCGGCCTTCAGCATCAGTATTTAAAATTTCAATTGTTGTTCCAGAATAACTGGTGACAATATCACCTGGTTTACTGGCCAGACCATCAGGTAAGTTTTCAGTGGCTGGGATCACTGCAACCACATTAATTTCAAGTTGTAATTCTGCAATTGCATTCATTGCACCTAAAACAGAGGCTGCTCCACACATATCATATTTCATTTCGTCCATTGCAGCACCTGGTTTTAATGAAATCCCGCCGGAGTCAAAGGTCACTCCTTTACCAACAAGACAAATAGGCGGGGTAGCAGGATCGGCATTTAAAAAGTTCATGACAATCATTTTTGCTGGTTGACGGCTGCCTTTGGAAACGGATAAAAAAGCATTCATTCCCAATTCTTCTAATTCTGCTTCTTCAATAACTTCTGCACTGAGATTTGAATACACACGACTGAGTGTTTTGGCACGATCGGCTAAATAAGAAGGAGTGCAGATATTTCCTGGCATATTTCCCAGGTCTTTGGCCATCTTTATTCCCTGAGTAATTGCCATTCCTTCACGAACTGCTTGTTCACCATCGGTCAAATCACGACGATTTGGAACAGTAAGTACAATTTTTCGTAATGGGCGGCGAGTAGAATCTTTTTTACTCTTTAACTGGTCGAATCGGTAGAGTGAATTTTGAGCTGCTTCAATAGCATGACGAATACGTTGTGAACTGTTACAACCTTTAACTGGAAGTTCAGTCAAATAAAAGACTGCTTCCATTGAGCCTGTGTCATTTAAAGTATTGACTGCGTGAGAAATAATTTTTCTATATTGAGTAAAGCTCAGATCACGTTCACGGCCACAACCCACCAATAAAATACGATCACAAAGTGTATTATCAATATTATGCAGCAATAATGTTTGACCAGCTTTGCCTTCTAGATCACCACGTCGAATGAGACTGGAAATATAGCCATCGGTCAAATCATCTAATCGTTGAGCAGAAGGGGTTAATCGTCTTGGTTCATAAACTCCGACCACGACACATGCGGTACGCTGCTTTTCGGGACTACCGCTTTTGACACTAAATTCCATGTTGGCTCCATAACGAGATAAATATGTTTGAATCGTTTAAAAATTTATATAAGAATATTTGTAACTATTTGAAAAAGTAATTGTCAGATAGAGTAGTTTTTCATATTATTACGCCAGCTTGTGCATTTTTACTTTTTGAACAATTAAATAGTAGATAAATTCGGCTAACAATCTGACTGAATGTTATATTTTCTGAAATTGTAATATTCAATGTTTATTCTAATTATATTTTATGCTTGTTTTATTATACGATAGACTTAATAATATTAAGGCTACTCAAGGATATCGAAGTCACTCTTTAAACGTTTGTACTAGACTAAAATATACTATATTAAGTAGTTTAACTAAAAAATAGAACAAATCCAGTAAAATATACAATTGAGTAAGCAAAAATTGCCTGTAAATGGCCTCTAATTGATTTTTTATTGTATATAAGGGCAACAATTTGATTATAAGAGATTACGTGATTAAAGAAGTGCTAAGAACATTTGCTGGTGTTTTTACTGTACTTTTTTTAATTATTCTTAGCACTCAACTATTACGTTCTTTATCTACAGTTGCCGAAGGAAAAATTGGTCTTGATTTCCTCTTCTCTCTTATTTTTCTAAAAAATCTTGAAAGTCTGACACTTATTCTACCTTTAACATTATTCCTATCGATCTTGCTTGCCCTCAGTAGACTATATAAAGACAGTGAAATGGTGGCATTATCTGCTTGTGGTATTGGCCCTGGTACGCTTTTACAAAGTATTAGTATTGTCCTTTTTTCTTTTATCTTTCTTGAAATCGGCTTGGCATTGGTACTTGCACCATGGGCTAGTAATAAAATGCAACATGCTGAAGAATCATTTAAAGCGGAAGCAGATATTGAGTTAATTACCCCAGGACAGTTTAATATGGCAGATGATGGTAAAAGGGCTTTATATACTCAGGATATGCCTGCTCCATCTAAATTACATAATGTTTTTCTTCATGTGGATAATGGTGACACAAGTAGTGTCATGTCGTCAGATGAAGCAAATATTGTCACGGATGATAGACAGGGAGCACGATATATCGTTTTTCAAAATGGTAATCGCTATGATGGCACACCTGGAGCCCTGGATTACCGTTTTATTAAATTTAAGGATTATGGGGTTTTATTAGAAGGCAAAGCCTTGACTGATATCATACTAGATCGAGGAGCAGTACCTACCACAGAGCTGCTTAAGAGTGATAAATTGAGCCACATAGCAGAATTTCAGTGGCGAGTTTCTCAAGTTTTTATGATGATTCTTCTCGCTTTGATTGCTGTTCCACTGAGTAAAAGTGCACCCAGACAAGGTCGTTATGCCAAAATGGCATTGGCGATTTTTTTGTATATTGTTTATTCCAATTTATTGGTTGTTGGAATGAACTGGGTAAGAAA
>JAPHSW010000219.1 GCA_026196615.1 Gammaproteobacteria bacterium
CACGATAACGCCCTTGCCCTTTTCCTAGCCTTCGGCTCTGCGAATACCTGGCAGGAGGACTTACACCTCCCTAGTTTAGTGCCATGCCCGGCACACACGCATCATTAAGCGGCATGCAGAAGCGTAGCTTTTGACTGTCCGGTGAAGGCCAAAGGCCGTAACGTACTTGAATGACTGGTTATAATTATTACTTTAATCATAAAACTCTTTTCTTGTAGCTTCTTCAATTTTATTAGTTAGAAAAAATAGAAAACTCTCTCGTTTCTCTTTTTCATCTTGTGACTCATTTTCTAGTTGAGGAATCATAATGAGTTTGTAGTTGTAATTGTCTTTGATTAAAGCACAGTCTTTAGGCCATGAATGCTTAATATTAAGGCCAATTGCTAGCAAACCATAGCCAGCTAAAAAAGGAGCTAGCAATGGTATTTTGTCATTATAATCAGAGAAAAAAATAATGATTGCTGAAACTATTAACACCCATGAAATTCTAATTTTCTTTAAAGCAACGTCATCAACAATAGTTTCAATGTTTATATTTGGTGATAACCGATGTAATAAATGAGATGTTTTTCCTTTAATGGCACCTTTTTCCCACTCATGAAATAGATATCTATCATCTGTAGACAACTTAGTTTGAGTGCCAAGATGTTCAAACTCATAGGTATTGTTATTATTTAAACTAACTATATTATTCATTTTTTACTTATAACGCCCGCAACACCGGGCAAATTGTAGCGCAGCGAAAATTTGATCCGCGTGTTTGCGCTTGTTAACCCCACTCAACTAGATGCTCTCCATCACTAGTAACTTCAACAAATATATTTGAATAAGGAGAAACATTTGGGTAATCCTGACCAGGATCACAACGAACCGCCACTCTTAGTTTATTTGCAATATCTCGTGCAAGTTCAATATCCGTAGACCAGTTGTTGGCCTCCTTTATATAAACGGATACATAGCGTTCTTGAAGGCCTTCGTTGATGAGTACCTTGATATTGTCATGAATATATAAGGTGTGACCTTCATCAAGTTCAGAATCAAATAACAGAGTGCCTATAGTTTCATTCAAATAAGAAACTATCTCTCCAGCTTTACCATCCTTTATGTAAACTTCAATATCTTCTAGCATGCTCGTATAGGTTAACTAGGTTTAGATCGACTCTTGTTTAAAAAGTTTAAATTGATTCGTGTTAATCTTTTTTCCATTCTATCAATTATACAGACTATTCATCCAATACTTGTCAGTTTAAGCTTACAAAATAATCTTTTTATAGCATCTTTTTTTTCTCCTATCATTACACCTTTGATTATCGTACAATATATTTTTATTAAAACTATTTAATATCTAATTTTTAATTATTTACTTATAACTACATGATTAAACGGATTTTTATGACAAATTTAGAAGATTATCAGGACAATAAATTTTGAAACCGATACATTACAGAACTGATTAATAAGCCAGTAAAAGCAGGAACGGAACGTTGGTATGTCATGCATGTTGAGAAATATGTAAAGCATTTTCCTGAGCTAAAATTACTTGAACATACCAGGGATAACTTGAATCAGTATTTTACCTGGTTAGATCGACAACCAGGAATTAAGGATTGGATTTTTATTCAAAACATCGTCGCTCTCCAAATTCTATTTTGCAAAGTCATTAAAGTCAGCTGGTGTAATGAGATTGATTGGGATTATTGGTATCTTTCTGCAAAGCAATTAGAGGAGTCTCATCCAAGCATTGCCAGACAAAGTAAAGTATTACCTCAAAAAACTTTGCCCTCCCAAAAAACATCAATTAAAACGGTTATGAAAGCACATCCAAAAATTTTCAATCGATTTATTACTGAAATAAGGTGCCGGAATTATTCCATACGCACTGAACGAAATTATTCTCATTGGATTGCTCAATATATTACCTTTCACAATAACCAGGATCCTTTACTTCTGGGAGAAAAGGAAGTGGCTCAGTATCTTGAATTTTTAGTCATTCAAAAAAATGTCTCTGCAAACACACAAAATCAAGCATTATGCGCATTGGTATTTTTATATCATAAAACATTAAAAAAAGAGCTGGGTGAATTCAAAAACTATACGATGGCAAAAAAACCTAAAAACTTACCCACTGTTTTGTCTAAATCCGAAATTCAAAGTTTATTGAAAAACTTATCAGGCCTAAATCATTTGCTGGCATGTCTGCTTTATGGAACAGGGATGCGATTGATGGAATGCATTACTTTAAGAGTGAAAGATATTGATTTTAATTATAAACAAATTCATGTCCGGCGTGGTAAGGGTCAAAAAGATCGTATAGTCCCTTTACCAGAAACCTTAATAGATGCCTTAAAAAAGCAATTAGAAAAATCTAAAGTTCAGCACAATAAAGATCTCAGCCAAGGTGGTGGTGATGTATATTTACCTGATGCTTTATCAAGGAAGTATCCCAATGCAGCAAGGGAATGGATGTGGCAATATGTCTTTCAGAGTGCTCGTTTATCTGTAGACCCTAGAAGCAAAGCCATAAGACGGCATCATATTCATGAAAGTGGCTTACAAAGGTATATAAAAAAAGCAGCAAATAAGGCTAACATATACAAACCTGTAAAATGCCACACTCTGAGGCATTCATTCGCTACACATTTATTGGAATCAGGATATGATATTAGAACCATACAGGAGTTGTTAGGACATAATGACGTCTCGACAACAATGATCTACACTCACATTATGAACAACCCTGGAGTCGCTGTAAAAAGTCCTTTGGATTTTACTTAGTTGTAAAAGGTTTAGTCATCCATAACTGATAAGTATGCCATAATGGCTTGAATTTCTTTTGCCTTCATTGCTGCAAACACATCAGCATCGTCATCATGCTCACGCTGACCATGAGCAATTTGTTTCATTTGTTTTAACATATATTCGGTATATTGGCCGGTTAATTGAGGCATATTTGAGTTTTTCTTCCCCAAGCCTCTATCTCCATGGCATGATTTACATTCTGTTTTGTAGATTTTTTCACCGAGCGCAATATCACCTTCTGCCTTAGGGATATTAAAAACTTTTTTTGCAATTAATAGTTTTTCATAAGCAGGCATATCTTCATCAAAATCGGGCATTTGGCTGGTTAATTCAATTTGAGATAAAAATGCAGCAATAGAAGGAATATCTTCATCTGGTAATTCACGTTCATTGGCATATGGACGCATGGGCATGTTTTTGCGTTTTTCTTCTTTGAACAGTTTCAATTGCTGAATAATGTATTCAGCTGGTAGACCTGCTAATCTGGGGTATTCACCTTGTTTGCCCCCTTCTCCATATTCACCATGACAACCAGCACAGACTTCATTAATTTCCTCGCCTAAATCAAGATCGATTTCAAATTCTTTGGCATGACCTAATGAAATAGAAAAAAACAAAAGTATGTAAATAAAGAATTTAGACATGATTATCCTCACCCAAGTGGGCAGTAAAAAAGGGCAAATATTCATTAGAAATAAGTGCCCCTACTATTAGAAAATTTTAACAACAGAAAATTATAATTATTATTTAAGAGTTTTATTCTATTGCCGTATTAACCAAAAGTTATGTATTATAAATATTAATCATCCATAATGGATAAATAAGCCATGATTGCCTGTAGCTCTTCGGGTTCCATTTCTGAAAACAATTCTTCAGCATACTCATGCCAGCGTTCACCATTTGCAAATTGATGAATTTGTTTAGTCATATATTGGGTGTACTGCCCCGTTAAAGCTGGGGTATCAGAATCTTCTTTGCCCATACCTTTTTCACCATGACAAAGTTGGCAATCATCAACATAAAGTTCTTCACCCAGTTCGAGATCCCCTTCCAGTTTTGGAATATTGAATACTTTTTTGGCAATTAATAATTTCTCATAAGCCGTTACGGTTTCATCAAACTCTGGCATTTGACTGGTTAATTTAATTTGCGATAAAAAAGCTGATACAGAAGGGATATCTTCATCTGGTAATTCACGTTCATTTGCATAAGGACGCATGGGCATATTTTTGCGTTTTTCTTCCTTAAACAATTTGATCTGAGCTGACAAATAAGCGGCAGGCAAACCAGCTAACCTTGGATATTCACCATTTTTTCCACCTTCACCAAATTCACCATGACACCCAGCACAAACCTGATTGATTTCTTCTCCAAGATCTAAATCAATCTCAGCTTCTTCTGCATAAGCTGAAATAAAAGAAAGTGAAGTCAATAAAAAAAAGAGAAATTTGTTCATAATGTATCCATACCCGTTATGGTAAATCACCCTTCTTAAAAAGATAATAACCAGCATAAGCACTCAACGTACCTAAAGTAACTGGGTAAAGAATAGACCAGATGATATAGCCAGTCTCAGTAAAATGATCCAGAATAATATAAGCAGAAGGACCTAAAATCACCAGTTGAGGATCAAACAAAACCATGGCGGCAGTTCGAAAAACCTGCAAAGGATTAATCAAAGATAAAATAACTGCGGTATCAGAAGGCAATCCTTCACGGATCATAATGCCAAGTAAAATCAAATCAAGAAATAGTAGAAATGTCAGCCAGACCATAAACGCCAGACCTTGAGCAATATCTGAACTTCTTGCCATACTGGAAATTAGCATACCAATACCTAAAAAACACCAGGCAACAGCCAGAAGTAAGCCTGTATAGCTTAAGAACAATCCCCAGGGAATATCAGCGCCTTTAATTGCTGCCCAAATCACCGCACCAATCATTGCAAGGAAGACGGGCAAGAAAACAACAATAAATCTTCCCAGAAAGCGTCCCCAAAACCAGGCTGATAATGAAATAGGTAGAGAAAGTAAGTACTCGAAGACTCCTGCTTCTCTATCACCAGCCACAGAACGAACCGTGGTAATCAAAACAAAGACCGGTAAAATAGCTATCGTCAATTGAATATAGGTAATCAACAAACGTGTTAATCCCGTAAAGCCCATGATACGACTTTCTGTAATACCAAAAACAAACAAAAGGACAACAATACCACCAAATACACTGGTGTAGACAATAAACCATTTTGCTCTAAGTGACTCAATAATGTCAGCCCAGGCCGTTAACCATAAATGTTTCATTTAATTTTCTCTTTATATGCGCGCTTTATTTTTTCAGGAAATATTTGTTTAACTACCAGCTCTCTAGTGTTCTAGATTACCGCCATGGATATTATATTTTTTCTCAATTTCATTAATGTGTTTAACTGCCTGCTCAAAATCAAGGGCTCCATCAATCTTTTCAGGTTGGGCACCTAAACCGTAATTCATTGGCGTAGTTTGCCCTTTGATAAACCAGGATTGTTTCGCATTTATCCATTCGTTGGTTTTATAATTATTCACCCAAATTTCTGTTTTTGGATCGCTATGATAGGTTTGTTTTTCTAACCAAAGTACAGCACAGCCCATATCATCAAACTTATAAACTCTTGACCGTTTACCTTCAGGAAACACTCGAACCTGAGCTGAAAAGTTACGCTCACTCAGCATCATTTGGCAACGTTCACAAGCATCTCTATCCCATTTAACTTCAGCTGCTCCGGTTTGTTTATCATTACCACAAGCTGATAAAATAAGACCAGATAAAAGGACTGCAAATAATTTTCCTCTGGTATTAAAAAAAGCTTTGATCATTTCTTATGTTCTTCCATATGTATATCTTTAAGAATGGCTGCGTATCGTGATAAAACACCTAAAAACCTGAGTCGATCAGGGCCGGCCACCTGGCCTTGCCAGTAAGTACCATTCTCAGATTCAAAGCTCCAGGCTTTGATTGCTTTAGCGAAGGCTTCATCTACGCGTTTAATTCGGATTTCACTTTTTAGTACACTATCCAGATCAATTTCATCTTCAACCCGATCATCAAGAACCACAAGACCTTGATCCATTTCAATCACACGATTCACTAAAGCCGCAACTTCATCCAGTCGATGACTGGAAATAAGCATGACGGCTTCATCTTTTTTCTCTGCAAGAAGCTGAAAGAAGATATGACGCGCCTCAGGGTCAAGGTTGGCAGCTGGCTCATCAAGGATCAAGATTTTTGCATCACGCCCCAAAGCAATACTAATTAATATTTTTTGTTTTTGTCCACCAGATAGTTTGACAAATGGTCGAGCACTTAGTTGCTCAAAATCTAAGCCTAAACGTTCTGAAACTGCAATCATCTGTTTTGGGTCAGCATCACAAAGACTGGCTGAAAATTCAATCAACTGCCCTACAGGCATTTTCAAAGGTGGTGGAAGCTGTGGCACAAAACCAATATCTTTAAGAACGAGCTTTCGTTCTTCACGTGGGTTCATACCATTGACACTGACCTGACCTTCACAAGTGTATTCACCCAGTAAACATCGAATCATGGTGGTTTTACCTGCACCATTTGAACCAACAAGCGCAATTCGATCGCCCTTTTTTATATCCAGGTTCATACCTTTGAGAACTTCAGTACGGCGAAAAGTCTTTTTTACATTGTCGAATTTAATCATTTTTTACTTCTCATCCTTGCTATCAGCTTTACTCTCTGGCATTAGCGGTCTTTCCTCTATTTCTTTCACTTCTCGATGTGTAAAACCTTGAAATTCGAAATTTAAAGAACTGGTCGGACAGGCATCAACGCAGAGACCACAGCGAGTACAATCTGCACCAAGACCCATATGGATATCAGTACTACGATTTTTTATGGTCAATTCCAATACATGAGGTACCAAACAAACCGCTCGGCAATCACCCTCATGCTTACAATCAGTCATGTCATAAGTCACACGAAGTGGTGAAAAAACACCCACAATGCCGTAGGTAATACCTATTGGACACACATATCGACACCAGGCACGACGTGATAAAAATATTTCAAACAGAAGTAGAAAAGCAACCCAAACCAAAGCAATGGTAGGCCCATAAATAATAGCGCGACTCAAAATACCCGTTGGTGAAATCAACTCATAAACGGTATACCCCGTTACAACGGCCAGTAATGCAAAAATCACATAAAAAACAGCTCGTACACCACGATGAAAGGTATAATTTTTAGCCCAACCACGTTTTGCTAACCATAAATGTAATGATTCCGCCCACTCAGCCACTAGATGGTATGGACAAACCCAGGAGCAAAAGGTACGCCCACCAAGAATAATCCATAAAATGAAAACCGTCACAATACCAATCAATAGATTAATCAATACGGTTTTATGTGCGAGCATGACCTGTAGAGCAGAATTTAAATCAGCCATGTGAAATCCAGCAAATCGAGAAGCTGTTAATGCCCCTTCCAAAAGCTGGATGTCTAATGCAAAAGAAACCACAAAGAGCAGATTAACTGCAATCAGAGTCAGCCAACGACGCTTACGCCATTTATTTTTACTGTTTTTATGGTGTTCATCATGGAGTGCAATTAGTTGTGCTTTAGTGACCTTTTCACCTTTTTTATAAAAGTACATTTTTTGTGCAGCAGGCGATAACTCATCTTTGCGAGGTTTACGTGGTGCACGCCCAAATAACTGAGCCAGGGATTCTAAATAAGTATTCATTAGTGTCCTCCCTTTTTGCTCTTAGTCTGATACTGTTCACTCAGCGGTCTCTTGGTGAGTTTATCGTAATCAATAATAATCGAAGGCTCCGCTGTCGGACAAATCATTTCACACACACCACAACCAACACACCCATCATAAATAACAGGTTTCATATGTCTAACACCATTTTTCTCTTCAATTAACTCAAGACCAATGGCTCGTTCAGGAGGACACTGGTTTTGGTCACCTGAAGGATATTTCCCATCCTGACATTGGTTATAACGCTGTTCGATAGGACAAGCCTGAACACAAAGATCGCAAATTTCAACATCATAAGGGTGATCTTTTAATGGAATTGGATTCCAGCGATCAATTTCTTCATAACGAAGTAGACCTTCATAGTCTGGCCCTCTTGCCTGACCTTTAAAACCTTGACCAGCAACAGCAAGACAAAGTTTTGGTTTATCCAATATGGCAAATCCCATGCGAGTATCGTGCGTATAATCCAGATCATGAGTCAATGAACCGGTTGGACAAGCCAGAACACATTGCAGACCATCACATGAAAAATCACAGGCCTGTTCACGGGCATCAATATAAGCTGTACCAAGCCCAAACCCGGTATCAATATCATCCAGCTTAACAGCGTTTACAGGACAAACCTGTACGCATTGACCACACTTAATACACGATGATAAGTATTGCTCTTCTGCTAAAGCACCTGGCGGACGTAATTTTTGACGTTTACCTTCAGATGGAATTGGCATAAAACCCAGCAATGAAATACTGGTAACACCAGCTGTGAGTGCAACAGAGCGAAGAAATTGTCGCCTGGCTTCTTGTGCTCTTCTTCCAGGCCCACGCGTAATTGTCTTTTTCTTTGCGGGCTTTTTTACAGCACTAGAAGTGTTGATCGAATCTGTATCTTTACTTGAGCTATTCATTGCAAGTACCTCTGCAGCTTTTTTTCCAACTCTGTTGCTTCACCACTGGTGTGTACATGTTTACTTTCAGTGCTTTCAATTTGTTCATGTTGAACAGCAGTAATGCTGACATCCATCAGTGGTGTTTTATCTCTTAAGATTAAATCAGGTTCACTAAAAGGTGCCAAACGCTCTAGAAAATCAATCAATTCAAGCATTGCTGACCCTTTATAAAATTGAGCGCTAGGCACATCCTGCCAAATGCGGTCAGCATAAGCATAAATATCATGAGGCGTATCACCGACATTATCTCTATTTAAATCAAAACCTTCATAATCATCCCAATAGTTTCCATCCCACTCATTACGATTAGCTGTTTTACCACCAGAGACAATTATCTGTGTGATATTCGCTTTAAAATGATTATTTTTAAAAATATTATCTTTCCAGTTTGCTAAAAAACGTATACCAATTCCATTAAAGGCAATTAAATTATTGGTAAAATGATTTTTTGTATCTGGTTGGTAGGGAGAAACATCAATCGATAAACCAACAGAACTAAACAAAACTTTATTATCAGAGACAGTAATATCTGAGGTCTCTTTAAAGCCGATCCCCACACCGGCAGCACCAGTTGCATGTGATATGGTATTGTTTTTGATAACAACGCCATCACTGTACATCAAAAAGATACCGACAGAATTGTTATAGTATTCATTGTTTTGAACATCATTATACTGCGAGTACATAAAGTGTAAGCCATAACGCCCACCACGAGTGACATTATTTTTTATGACGTTATTTTTTGAGTACCAGACCACCATATCGCGGGTATTATTGATTGTATTATGAGTTATTTTATTTTCAAAGCTGTACCATAAACGTATAGCATCACCTCGCATACCTAACTCATCATCTTTTGAACTAATAGTATTATCTTTTACAATATTATTTTCTGCTTGTTGTAAATCAATACCAAAGAGACAATTATCAATAACATTATTCTTTATAACATTAAAGTTTCCACGGACTTGCACACCAGAATCTAAATCATTGTGGTGCTCGCCTGAGTTGGTTAAACGAAGGTTTTTTATAACGGCACCATCGGTATCAAGAAGAATAACAGTACCTTTGCCACCTGAATCAATGGTTACCTGTCCCTGTCCATCCAAAGTAATTGCCTCACTGACGATTACAGGGCCAGAATAAGTACCAGGCGGAATAACTAAAACACTACCCTTTTCTACTTTATCAACCAACGGTTGTAATGGAGGAAAATTAGCATAGCTGGAAGAACTGAGAAAGATGAGTGAAATGCAAATAAATCGTAATATCATCGTTATGATTGTCTTTTGGTAAAAAGCCAAAACACCTACAAATTACAAGGAATTACTTGTAAGAAACTTATAAATTGTAGGTACTTACATAAATTAATCTAATCATTTAGATTGGCTTATTATAAAGATTCTTTACGACGCATTAAAGCAATTGTTGCTAATAAGACGGAGTTAAGCATCATTAAACCAAAACCAAGACTAGGATAAGAGAAAGTTGCAAACTGAGCTACTTTACCTTCACCAAAAACAGTTGGCATAAAAGGTTTTACAGCAAATGCGCCCATGTCATTTAAGGTATGACCATACCACCATAACCATGAAGCATAATCAATGATAAAGAAAACAGGTAATGCCATTGGCACAAGAATCATTAACCAGTAAAAAATATTTTTTGTTTCGCGAGTACCCGCAATAATGAGTAATAACATCGCACCAATCAAGCCAACAAATACAACATGAGTCGCAATTCTCAAGGCCTTAACCATAGGTTGAATTTCATCTTGATTATTAAAATAGCGACCTAAAACTTTACCATAATGCCAGGCCATGAGTTGATAACCATTGCCAGCCCACTCATCAGTAACATTCCCTTTACTCAAATCATTATCATAAGTTTCACGCAATTGAGTAATCAAACGCTGTTTTTCTGACATTACAGACTCAGTGGATTCTTCAGATGTAGAATTACTGCTGATAGCCTCTTCATAATCATCTATATCAACGTCTTTTCCTGCAATTGAGTCTCTTAATTGTTTCAAGGCACGATCAGAGTCAACCATTGTAACAGTGCCCAAAGTCTTATCATTTGCATCCTGATCTAATTGATTCATCAATGCAAACAAGTAACCTTCATTTTGAAAGTTTAAACCATCGGTTTTGTAGATAGTCATTCCCATCCACACTATATTCACTGCAAAGGCAGCGCCTAAAAATATTCTTCGTTTTTTGGGATCAGAGATTGCAAAACCAATGACCATAATGATTAGTAAAGTGATAAGAAAAGGTGAAAAACCACGTTCAATTGGACCACCTGCAGCAATTGGATACATGCCAACATAGTGATTAATCGTATCCATTTCATGAACACAATCAAGCGCTTCTTCTTCTACAATTTCTTCTTTTTCAATCAGAGTACAGCCGTTAAAAACGCCGTTCATGTGGAAGTTAATTCGTACTCCTTCCGGAAAAGCGGTTTCTGGATAGTTTGGTGCAGTTAGAGCCACCCACCAGATAGGAACAAAATAGACAGCAATCATTAAGAGTACTGAAGCTATAGAGAGTGATGTGATAATCAGTGGACGTTTTGTATCATTCATGAAAGAGAACCTTTAAAAGTAGCAATAGCATTTCCCTCCCCAAGTACGTGCTAAACGCATGAAGTACGTTTATTAGAAAACTTTCAAAACAATGTATAAAACATTTGTTGAAAACTATCTAATAAAAACACTCACCAGAACAACTGGATTTTTAGTTTATTCCCTTATCTTCAACTAAGATAAGGGAATAAATAGTTCATCAAATTAAGACTAAGAACTTATTAGTCAAAATCAGGATTTTGATAATCTGCAGATGGAGCTGCATCGCCTTCTGGAAGCGGAATACTGGTAACATAGCTGATGACATTAACCATGTCTTCATTTGTGAATCTCTTGATTTGTTCAACCATATCTGGGTTAGCATTACGACGCTTACCATCGCGAATCCACTCAAACTGTCTTAACATGTAGTTATAGTGCTGACCAGAAATTCTTGGATAAAATTTATCAGCATCACCTTCACCAATTTCACCATGACATTTCACACAGTTATCAACATACAGCTGTTTACCTTTTACTAAATCAGCTGTGGCTGGACCTTTACCCCAATCAGGATTCATTACAAGTTTTTCCATATAAGCGGTAACATCCGCAATTGCTTGTTCATCACCAATTGATTCAGGTAAGGCAAAAGGATACATCGTTGGGTTATCACGATTCAATGCACGAATATCGGCTAACTGCTTAACCAATACTTTTCTATGCTGGCCAGCTAACTGTGGGAAAGTACCTTCTTTTGTTCCCCAACCTTCAGGTAGGTGACAAGCTGAACACACTTCATATACATCAAGACCATTTTCCAGATCAGGTTCCAAGGTCAAAGCAGCATCTTGTTCACCACCACCCTTATTCCAACCCGCTGCTTTAGCGTGCTCATCTGATTGAGTAGAGGCAAAAGTCAAACCACTTACTGCAATCGCTGTTGTTAATGCCAGCATTTTGATCGCTGATTTAAATTTCATGTTTGGTGAACTCCTTTAATGAGTAACGGATAAATAATTGTTTGAATAATTTTATAGGCGACATTTTTCCATAGAAGTCATGTTCTTACCTTGATAAACATCAACTTTGAAAAAAAAATCAAAAACTGTTCATTCAAAAAATATAATGCAGCTAAGCACAAAGTACTTAACTGCATTATTAAGTCACATAACAAAAAAACTATTATTGCTTAGAAAGCCATTCAGCAATAGCTTTCTTTTCTTCATCAGTTGTAAGATGAGTAATACCTTTCATAGCAGCAGTCATACCATTAGAACGAGCACCAGATTGAATGTCTTTCATTTGGTTGAATGCATAATCTGCATTTTGACCACCTAGTTTTGGATATGATGGCATAATAGGAGTATTAGCATCTTTACCATGACAAGCAGAACAACCACCTTTAGTTGGGTCCATATACAAAGCACCACCATCTAATGCCATTGCATTTGAAGCAAAACCAATACCACCTGCACAGATAGCAGCCATCGCAACTTGAGTTAATTTTTTCATAATTTTTCCTAAAATTTTTAATAATGTATTAATCAGAACACGTACTATAGTATATATGAATCTTACTGAATAGAAACTGAATAAAATATTATTTTTTGTGATGTTTCTTACATAAAAGCTTTACACACAAAAGTTAGTAGATAAAAAGAGGGGGAACAACGAATTGTTCCCCCTCTCTGCTTGATTAAAAATAGTTAAAGTCTATTTTTTGATAGGCTTAGCACCATTTTGCTCAAGGTAGGTCTTAGCTCTCAGACCAATGTCTGCCGCTTTAACCTGATACTGCCACCATTGACCAGCCCAAAGTGTTGCATTCTGCCAATCTTTCTTAGCAGCTGCTGCTTCAGACTTCTTCTTAGCTTCATCAGCGAAACCTAATTGGTCAGTCGCATCAGTTACTAATTCAACAACAGGTGGGAAGTCTTTATAGTTGTGGCTGGTAATCATGCCAACAACTGAGTTAATGACTGCCTGAGTATCATTATTGGTTTTAACTTGCTTCTTATAATCAGCTTCAGTATAAGACTGACCTTCCTTCACACTACCCGCTTTCGCTTTGTAGCCCTTAGGTTTAACAAGTAAGTAACCTTCCATTTCTAAGTGAAGTGCTGAACAGAATTCAGTACAGTAGTATGGATAAACACCTTCGTTATGAACTTTGAAAGTCGCACTAACTGTTTTACCAGGCTCAAGTGAAAGATTCACATTGTGACCATAAATTGCAAAACCGTGAGTTTCATCTTCTGCACGCTCAAGGTTAGTCAAGTGCAATTCAATGATATCACCTGCTTCAGCTTCAATAGTTTCAGGCGTGATGTGTGAACGAATAGTTGTACCCATTATTTTAACAGTACATTGACCATTAGCATCACAAGTACGAGTAGTCTTTTCACGACCAGCACGTGTCTTAAACTTAGAACGCTTATCAGTACGTGAATTCCAACCAGACTTATAACGAACACCAGGCTTCAGCTTATCTGCTTTAATAGCAACAACATAGTGTGGTTCGCCCAATGGTAAAGGCATATCGTATAATAATTCCATCTTCTCACCACTAATATCAATCAACTGGTGATTTTGTGGGTGTAGAGGACCAACAGGGTTAAAGCGGTCAATAGCTAGCTTATTCAAAGCAACCAGGTATTTACCGTCTGGAGAAACTGAATCACCTTCCATAGTCACAAGGTGACCAATATTATAGTGAATAGACAGCTTATCTAGCACTTTACCAGTACAGTAGTTCCATTTACCAACCATGGAATCAACATATAAAGAAGTATAAACTATACATTCTTTAGAATCATACTGTGTATGCAAAGGTCCAAGACCTAATTCTACTTGCTTGTGCAAAGCATCCTTCATACCGATAATAGGAATACCATATGGGTCTTTTGATTCATACTTTTTGCTGGCAATTGCTTTTTGGATTTTAGCAAAGTCATAAACATAACCATGACTATCTAACTTACCAGAAACAATGATGTACTTACCATCTGGAGAAACGTCAACACCATGAGGGCTCTTTGGCTCTGGAATCAAGAATAAAGCATCATTCTTGACCATTGTGTCCATCATTAAGACATCATGACCATTGATTTTCTTTGCTTTACCAGCTTTAACCAGTTCAGCGGCTTTTTTCCAGTTAACAACGTGCATAAAGTCAGTATCTTTTTGAGAACAACCAGCCTCATAAGGAGGACGTCCTTTTTCGATACCACCAACGTAACGCTCAGAACAGAAAGAGTTTGTGAAAGACCAGCCTTCAGATGGGCCTTTACCAAAGTCAGATAAATCTTGACTGTATGGAGGCGCTTCTACAGTAAAAGATTTACTGGTATCAAGGCGACCAGCTTTACGATCAAATTTCCAATATGTCATACCACCACGGTATTTTTCATTGAACTCTTCAAGAGGAACATATTTGTTTTCAAAAGGTGCGGGGTATTGTGCAGCTTCGATGACATACTCAGTATTGGTAGATACGAAAGCACCACCATGAGATGATTTGAAAACAGGGTTGATAACAATCTGTTTAGTTTCGAAGTCATGTAGATCGATTAAAGCAATTCTTGGATTTGCCTTATCATTGATAAATAGATACTTACCATCATATTCACCATTAGTTTCTGAAAATGCCGGGTGGTGAGTATCACCATAGGTTATTTCAGTTGGGTGCATTTGACCCATTTTCAATACTGCTTTTGATTCATCATCAAAACCATAACCCTGCCACGGTTCCGGGGTGAAAACAGCAATATATTTTAATATACGCATAGAAGGAACACCGTAAACAATTACGTGTCCACTTTGACCGCCTGAGCTAAAGGCGAGGTATTCGTCACGACCACCAGTTGGTGTATAAGTCTTTGCTGCAGCCAGCAAATCCTTCTGAGTCAGTCCTCTAGCCTTCATAACATCTTCAAGAGAAGATGAAGCGGAAGCACTAGACATTGCTCCCATAGCAATACTGACACCAGCTAGCAATGAGACAACGCTCTTGCTTACTATTTTCATATTTGCACCCTTTTTGTTAAAACTTTATAAA
>JAPHSW010000167.1 GCA_026196615.1 Gammaproteobacteria bacterium
TTATGGGTTATGGGTTATGGGTTATGGGTTATGGGTTATGGGTTATGGGTATCAAGTGGTAGGCTAAAACTGAATTGTGAACCTTTTCCTGGATGACTTTTTAAAAAAAGTTCGCCATTATGACTGGTAATAATCTTTCTGGCGATGGCCAGTCCTAAACAGGTACTTTTTTCACCTGCGGTGGGAGGATGATCTAATTTGTTTACATCGGAAAAAATGTATTCTTGCTCTTCTTTGGAAAACCCGGAACCTTCATCAATGACACTGGTTATAGCAAAGTCTTTAATGATTTCTAAACGAACATGAATGGATTTATTGGAGTCGGTAAATTTAATTGCGTTATTGATTAAGTTATCTATAACCTGGGTAATACGGTTTTTATCCATCAAAACTTGAGGATTGACAGATAAATCAGCTGAGAGAGTTATGTGTTTGATTTTAGCTTGCATATGATAGAGATTGAGTCGTTGATCGATAAGTTCTTTTAGATCACCTGAATCAATTTGTACTCGTAATTCACCTGTTGCAATAACTGAAGCATCCAGTAAATCGTTTACCAAAGTTAATAACTGGTTTGAGGTACTATAGGCGATATCAATACATTCGGATTTTTTTTCATCTGAAAGCTTTAACTCAAAATCTTTAACAATTTCCAGGTTGGCTTGAATTCCTGCTAGTGGGCCACGGATATCATGAGCTGCAATACCTAAGAGACGATTTTTTTGCTGGTTTAATTCAACCAGTGATTTTTTGGCTGACTGTAATTGTAGATGTGTTTTGACTCGAGCGCATACTTCAGTTTGTTGAAAGGGTTTGACAATATAATCAACACATCCATATTCAAAACCTTTGATGATGTCTTCAATAGCTGATTTTGCAGTGATAAAAATAATAGGAATCTCACTGGTTGCTGCATTGGCTTTTAATTGCCTTGAAGTCTCATAACCATCCATACCAGGCATCATGATATCAAGTAAGATGAGATCTGGGTGAAAATATGTCGCTGTTTTTAAGGCTTGTTCGCCACTTTGTGCTAGAGCGATTTCATAATTTTCAGAACTTAATGTTTTACTCAACACATCAAGGTTTGCAGCTGTATCATCAACTAAAAGTACTTTCATTCCTGTAAGATCAGACCACTGCATTATTGGTTTCCATTTGTTTTGAGCATTTGAGGTAATGTTTTCAAGATTGCCTCCATGTCGTGATTATTGATACATTGTCTCAAATACTTCGCATAAGATGCTTTGATGTCACCTTGTTGTTCAAAATCTTCTATTAACTTGTTTAAACGAGTAATAATACAAAACTCAGCAGATTCATATAATTGACTGATTTCCTGTTCAGTTAATAAAGTATTGCTTGTATCTTTCCAATATTGAACTTCATTTTCTTGAGTTATAAGATTGCTTGATTCAGTTGCTTCCTGATGAGATGAACTTAACTCACTTTGAGGTTTTATGGTAATTTTTTTAAGTAGTAGCTCAAAATAAAAACGACTGCCCTTTTTAGGTGATGATTCAACTAACAGATCACCACCTAGTATATCAACTTGTGAACGAGCGATTGCCAAACCTAAGCCAGCTCCACCTTTTTTTGTCCCGTCTTTCACTTGTTGGAATATAGCAAATATGGTTTCTAATTCATTATTATCAATACCAATACCTGTATCAATGATTTGAAATAAAAGTTTATCATGTTCAGTAAAGTCTATTTTAATCGTGACATGACCTGTTTCAGTGAATTTAATTGCATTACTGATCAGATTGATTAGAATTTGTCTTAATTTACTTTCATCAGAATAAACCCAATAGTCTGGTAAGATTTGATGTTCCAGTTCAAGATGATATTGTATTTTTTTTTCAAAACATTGGTGCTTAAATAGCTCAAAAATATCTTGTATAAAAACAACTAAGTCAAATTCAGAAAGATTTAGAGACATTTTTCCAGACTCAATTTTAGACAAGTCAAGAATGTCATTGATCATATCCAGAAGATTACGACCACTGCGTTCGATAGTGGTTATTGCCTGTTTGTGATCATCAGTGAGTTGCTGATCTCGTTGCATAAGTTGGACATAAGCTAAAATGGCATTTAAAGGTGTTCGAATTTCATGACTCATATTTGCTAAAAAGAGAGTCTTGGCTTGATTAGCACTTTCAGCTATTTGCTCAGCATTTTTTCTTTCTAATACTTCTATACTTAATTGATTATTTAGGTACTCAAGATGATTTTGCTTGCTATCTAGTTCAATATATAGATGTTCTAACTTTTCCATTGTGTTATTAAAGTTAAGCATCATCTCAGTCACTTCGTTATTATTTCCAGAAATAAATGGCAGGTTGATGCGTGTGTGTAAATCACCTTTAGCGATCTTCTTTAAGGCATTAATCATATTTTTTATGTGATCAAAAACATGAAATTTTAAAACAAAAAAAAGTATCATTGATAAAAATGAAGTAATGATCAGTGGTAAAAAGCTGGTGACAGCTAATTGAATATATTGATCATTAAGCTCCTCTTCACTTAAGACAATAAATAGTCTGGCAATTATGTTGCCTTGCTTATCTAATAAAGATTTTTTTTCATAAAGACTATCATGATTGAAATTGGTAACAGCTTGAGTTTCATTGTTTAGATAATTACTGAGAATAACATGATTGTTGTTATCGACAATTGATATATTGGCTTTAACTAATTTTGATATTCGTTGCAAAAGTAGTTGATCATGATTAATTATTTTCAGCATAATAATATGACCTGCCAGATCACCATTATCATATTGAAGTTTTACGACCGAGCGGATAGCGAGAAGTGTTAAATGATCGGAGAAATGAGTAAATTGTGAGGTATTTTTTAGCATTTCAAAAGGAATATTAATGAGTTCCGCTTTATTGTTCTCAACTTTAAGTTCCTTTGGAATAGTAATTTTAGAATGATTAGTTGAATTAGACAAATTACTGGATGAAAGGTTATTTTCATCATCAATGAGATACATTAAATCAATGTTATAAAGTGAAGAAATATTTCTTAAGATGATATCAATACTGTGATAGTTATCATATTCAAGTAAGGGTATGAGCTTAGAGTTTAATTCACCGACTATCAGAGCCATGTGATCAAATTTATCCAGTTCATTGAGTAGCACGGAATAGGCAATGGTGACTTTATTCTTTAAGTTATCCTGCATCTCTTTTTGGACATTCTGATTCCATTTGTAACTGCTATAGAGATCGTTGATAATCACAAAACCGATTAGAATAACGAACATTAATAATAGGGTATTAATTAGTCTCATTTAGATGAGAGTTCCTTTAGGCTAAATAATAAAGAAAGCTATTTAATGTTTAATAACAGGAAATCCTTCTTTCTCCCAGCGTGTGAGCCCTCCCTTCAAAACACCAAGAACGTTATAACCTTTACTGATTAAAAAACGAGCAGCGCTGGGAGATTGTCTCATTAGACCATCACTGATAATAATAGGCTTGTCTTGTGGGATTGTGTGATAAGTATGTTGTAGCTTAACCAATGGTAAGTAAATTGAATTTTTGATTTTTCCAGCACTGGAATTCCACCACTGGGGTTTAATATCAATAACAATAATATCATCTTTATTAATTAGTTCGTAGACTTTGGCAGGACTGATTTTTTTGACCCGAATGGATTTTAATTGTTTATTAATATTCATTGGATAGTTAAAACGATACCAGTCAGGAATTCCACCTTCAAACCAGTAGACATTGGTATAGCCTAACTGCATTGCTTTTATACTAGCTTTTTTACTGTAAAGACAACGCTGACCCATACAATAAAAAATGAGTGTTTTTGTTTTATCTTCTGGAAGTTGTGGATTATTATCCATTTCATGAAATGGGATATTGATAGAATCTGGGATATGCTGAATAGTGTATTCAATATTGGTCAGTGAATTGATTAAAACCACCTTATCCTTGCTCAACATTTCTTTTACTTCAGGTGCTGTAATATTCTTTATGAAGGTATTATCGGCCGCATGAGAAATACTAAAACAAAGTAGCAATAGACAAATGCAGATAGAAACAGAAGAAATAACATTTTGCGCGATTGGTTTATTGTACATGGCTTATTTTATTAATCCGGTATAAATTGATAGCCTTTTCCCCAGACTGTGATAATAAATTGTGGCGCACTTGTATTCTGTTCAATTTTTTCTCTGACACGTTTGATTAGTACATCAATAGAGCGATCAAAAGGATCATGTTCATATCCCTTCAAAGTTCTGGATAAGTGATCACGACTGAGTTCTTTGTTAGGGTTTTGAACAAAGAGGGTTAATAATTTAGCTTCTGTTGATGTCAGTTTAATGGGGTCTTTTTTATTGAGGAGTTGTTTGGTTTCAATATTATAAGAAAAAGATCCAAACTGATACTCTAATATTTTTTTGGAATTAGGAGAAGATTTTTTTTGATTACGTCTTAACAAAGCTTTAATTCGAGCTAATACTTCTCTTAGATTAGGTGGCTTTGCTAAATAATCATCAACACCTACTTCAAGACCAATAATGCGATCAACATCTTCACCAAAGGAAGACAGCATCAAAATTGGGATATCATTATCTGATGATCGTAAACGTCGGGTAATACTTAAACCATCTTCACCTGGCATCATTTGATCAAGAATGAGTAAGTCAACGTCATTTTTTGACATATATTCATCAAAGCCAATACCATCAGCTACGCAACCAACAGTAAAGCCAGATATCTCCAGGTATTGAGCAATGGCTTGTTGCAAAGAAGGTTCATCATCAACAATCAGGATATGTTCATTGGACATATTAAATTATAATTTCTATTATTTTGTTTCTTTGATAAAGTTTCGCCTACAGAGTGAATATTGTCAATTCTGTTTGTTTAAATATAAAACTAATCTTAGAAAAGATATTGGTTTGGATAATAAGTGCAATTTGAAGAATGTTAAGAACTAAAACATTTTGTAACATTTTGTCACACTTTTTTAAAACGATTCGGAGTAGAATTGATTCATAATTTGCTTATTGGGAATTTACTGAGGTGTAAGCACTCAACTGAACAATAAGAATAAATTATGTGTATTTCTACTTTTATAACACAGATAGATTTTTACCCTCTTATCTGTGTTCTTTTAATTTGTCCATTCATCACTTGTTAGCCGCTCTTCAGATTGATTACTATTCTACGTTATATATTTTCGTACTCCACTGAACCTAAACCTAAGGAACTAATATGTTTAGATAAAATAGGTAATTTTGAGCTTCAGGAGCTTATGTTGAGGACAACTCAGGCGAGAAATTTAGCTTCTTCGGCACAGAAAGCATGTTGAGGAATATATTATTGATAGCCAACTAAAATGGTTGGCTATAATAGGTCGATTTAATTTATTGTTATTTTACATATTGTTTGATCATATACTGGCTATAAGCATGCTCTCCACCTTCAAGATAAAACCATTTTTTCTGCCCGGACATTTTTATTAATGGGTAGAGTGATTCAATTTGTTTTTCAACTGATCCATAAACCATTAATGTTTTACCTTCTTTTTTAACATCATTTAGAAAAACAATTAATTTTTCAGGTTTTAATAAAGTCAGCTTCTTTTCCTTTTTAAACATAAATAACTTTCTTAAAATCTTTTGATTGCTTTCTCTGATATCTAGAATTACAAACTCATCACTTTCATCGCTCCTTATTATATCTGTAAAGTTTTGAGCACTGATTGCATGCTTTTTAATTTCTGCTATATCAAGAAGAGGATTGTCTGGTGAAATATCTTTGCCATTTTTTAGTACCCATTTTGGGTTGGCGTGTGCAAAAGCACTGATACCCGAGTCATAGGTATAAACAGAAAGTGCAATGTTATTCTTGCGTAATAAATCAATGGCTTTGACACTGGCTTTGTAACTTTTCAGACAGGCTAAACCTCCACAATAGAACACAATTGGTTTTGAATTATTGTTAATGGCAGTCAAAAATTTTTCATTAAAGCTTTTATCTCCCGAGTGAATATTAATTGCACCTTTAATATGTAATGATTCAAAGGGAAGCTGTGGACGTGCATCAATAATAAAATACTTTTCCATTTCTATGGAATGTGTCATTTGCTCTGTTGAAATGTATTGAAGTTGAGGGTAGAACTTTCTATTAGGATAAGTTTTATCTAGTGCTTCTTCTGAAACTTGTGCATTGATATTGCTAAAACTGATCAGTAATAAAAATGATAAGGTTAATAATATTATTTTTTTCATTGTCACCCCTATTTTTCTAAAAGTAGAAAAATATTTATTATTATTATGTGATTAGATTTTAACAAACAGGTTACTACAGAGTTGTTTCAAATTATTACAAGGCTATTAATTATTGCAAAATATAAGGATAATGGGAACCATAAACTTATATCTTCTTTGGAAAGAATAAGATAACTGTCACTTTTTCACAAGCATGTGATTATGTTTTTGTGACTTTCTTCTCTGTCTCTAAACACATGCAATTACAGTTAAATCCCCGTTTTTTTCATAATATTCCACTACAATCCTGGAAATGGTTTAAAATAGAGTATGAATACTAAGAATTTACTGATCAAAGGTCCTTAATTTGAAAAAACTGATTTTTTATTCACTGACTTTATTGTTTTTGAGTGCCTGCCAGACTCATTTGCCTATTATCTCTGAAAGCAATCATTCTAAAGAGGCAAATTGTCAGGAAAATATTGAACAAATGGAATTAGCTGATATTGATTATTTGCTCTATGCAAACAAAATGATTGATTCCATGATACAGAGTCAACCAGTTCAAGCGGAAACAGCGAAAAACAGAATGAGACTATCCTTATCCCCTGTTACGCATAGTCGAACTGATGTTGATATGACATTTCTAAACACATCCATTAAAAATAGAATCCTTCGCTCAGGTTTGTTTATTTTGGTTAATGATGTAAATTCAGGTGATTTTCAACTATCAGGTGTATTTAAAGAATTACACCACAGCAATGATTCTTGCCCTGATAAGAAGCAAAAGATCGAAGAATTTATACTACAGTTAAACGAGTTCAAAAAAGACACGATTGTCTGGTCTGAAAAAAAACAATTTAATACCCTTTAATAAAAGTTGTAGAGAATGGCTAAATTACCTGAAAAAACAAAGCAAATTGCAAAAGTGCATGCTCAGCTGATTAATACTGTGGTTATGGCATGTCATCAACCATCTATTTTGCCTCAATTAGAGGTAGTCTTAAAATCATCAGAAGAGAATGGTTGGGTGGCTTTAATTGCCCGAATTAGAAAAATATTGGCTGGTTCTCGTAATAGTAAATTACTCGTAGGTCTTGATGAAGAAGATGCGGCTATTATTCTTGCTATTTTAGTGGGTTTGCAGGATGCCTCTCAGCTGCCGAAAGCAGAAGATTCTGCTGATGCAGAATTTGCAGCTCCAGGATTGGCAGAAATGATTAATGCGGCCTCCAAGGGAGATGTAAAAGCACTTTCTGTTTTAGGGGATATGGCAGAGCAGATGGTTTCAACACCAGGTGATATGCGTTATCTAGGTGCTATGATACGTCCTATGATTGATGGTGAACGAGATTTGAAAACATTAACTAAAAACATGGATGAAAGAGGCATTAAATTAGTTGAAGGTTTATTGGAGGAACTGGAAAAATTAAATTCTCAGTAATATCGACTCCTGTTTGTTTATGAGCAGGCATTTCAGATGAACAGATACTCTCTGATAATAGAAAATTGGTAATAAATTATTATGTGTAGTAAAACTGTTTTCATTCAAACGATTGAATCCCATCTTGAGTATCTTAAGGAAGTTCAGCAAAGTATTAATAGTTCTGGTGATTATTGTGGTACCAATCATCTTTCATGCACTATGGGAAAATGGATGTATGGTGAAGGTGCGGAAGATGTAAAAAAAATGGGTAATAACGCTGAGCAGATTTTTCAGCAACTCTTTGAACCACATGAGGAATTTCATGAAGTTAGCAGCACATCAATTAAAGCATTTAATAATAATAATCATGAGTTGGCAAAACATTCTTTAACGAAAATGATTTTCTTATCCAATAAATTGACTAAATTATTACTGCAATTAAATGAAATAGCGATTGAAGCTGAAGATTTAGATGATAGCCACTAAGTTATTTTTAGTAATCATAGAGAGAGAAAATGACAATAGAAAAGATATTACATGAACGCAGTGACTCATCATGTGAGCTCTGTGGCGCAAAAGAAAATTTAATGATTTATGAAGTAGCTTCAGATTCCAGTGTTTCAGGTAATATTGATGAGAATGTTCTTATTTGTTCAAACTGTTTTGAGCAGATTGAAAATCCAGATAAAATGGATGTAAATCACTGGCATTGTTTGAATGATAGTATGTGGAGCCAGATTCCTGCGATACAGGTCCTGGCATGGCGAATGTTGACACGTTTGAGTTCAGAAGGCTGGCCTCAGGATTTGCTTGATATGTTATATCTGGATGAAGAAACTCTAGCCTGGGCACAGACAACGGGTGAAGGTCAAACAAGTGATGATACCGTAGAACATAAAGACAGTAATGGTGTGATACTTGAAGCGGGTGATACAGTGGTTATTATTAAAGACTTGAATGTAAAAGGCACCAGTTTTACAGTTAAGCGTGGGACTGCTGTGAGAGGTATTTCTCTGGTGGCAGATAATCCTGAGCACATTGAAGGACGTGTTAACGGTCAACAGATTGTGATATTAACAAAGTTTGTTAAAAAATCATAAATACATCAAATTATAAATTGAGTTACCTAAAGGCTTTTAAATGACAAACAATGATATCTTACGCAGAATTCGCTATACCTTTGATCTGAATGATTCAAAAATGATTACGATCTTTGGCAAGGCAGATCTTGAAGTGAGCAGAGAACAAGTCAGTAACTGGTTAAAAAAAGAAGAAGATGAAGCTTATGAAGCAATCAGTGATGTGCTATTCGCTACTTATCTTAATGGTTTTATCAACGATAAGCGTGGTAAAAAAGACGGTCCTCAACATGAACCTGAAAAGCGCCTGACTAATAATATTATTTTTATGAAACTAAAAATTGCGTTAAATCTGCAAGCTGAAGATGTTCTGGCTATGTTGGATAGTGCCGGGTTTAAAATGAGTAAACATGAGTTAAGTGCGTTTTTCCGTAAGCCTGCACACAAACACTACCGAGAATGTAAAGATCAAATATTGCGTAATTTTCTAAAAGGTATGCAACTTAAATATCGTAAAGCTTAACTCTTCTTTCCACGATAGGGAGATGTAGCTTTTTCTGCCTTGGCTGTTACTAAGTGTTCCTGCTTAGAGGCTGATGGCTCCCCCCCTTTATTTTCCGCTTTTTTAACTCGAATAATATTTCCATCGACATGTTGGCCATTGAGGTTTTTCATTGCAGCTTTTGCCTGGCCTTGTTTGGGCATTTCTACAAAGCCGAACCCCTTTGATTTACCAGTTTCTTTATCCATGACAAGACTGCACGATTGGACTGTGCCATAGCCTTCAAACATATCACGAATATCAGCTTCTGAGGTGTCACGAGCGAGGTTGCGGATTAATAGTTTCATGTGAATACCGTAGTCTGAATGGAAAGTGAAAAAAGCAGATGCTTCAATATATAAAAAAGAACATGTTAACAGGAATCATTATTGTACCCAAATGATTTATGTTTTGATGAGATTAATTTATGAAAAAGGACTGTTTTTGCTGAAATTATTGATAATAAGAGCAGTGTTATCTATTCTTATCTAATGATAATTTTAAACCGGCCGAATGCCTATGTATAGTGATGACCAGGTCCCTCAACAAAGTGAAGAGTTGTGGAAAGACTGTCAACAACTCTTAAATGACCTAATTAAAGAGGCGCCAGTAAAAACAAAATCACTCAAAATACCTGCCAGAAAAACATTGGATTTTACCAATGGGGAATCTTTTTACATACTTAAAGATGGTCTACTGAAAGAATATTGTGATGATACGCATTTAATCAATCATGAAGAGAATGATTTAGTTGGTCTTCAGTGTTTAATTGATGTCCCTCAGACAATTATTGAAACAGATTTTGCCATAATTGTTGATGAATATGATGTGTCGGAATTTCTCTATTATATTGCCTCAGATAAAACAAGATTGGAGAACTGGAATACTTATTTAGTGAATTTAATTCAATCGTTCCAGCTGATAACCTGTGATTATAAAAAAGAAGAAGTCTTATTCAGTCCAGATATTCGAGAATTTAAAAAAGATCAGAAAATTATTCATCAGGGTGAAACTGATAATGAGGTTTATACCTTAATTAATGGTTCTGCTGCTGTGATGGTTAATGACACGCAGGTAGGTGAAATTATTCGTGATGAAATTTTTGGTGCGATTGCTGCACTTACTAACACAGTTAGAACTGCAGATGTTGTTGCTACTTCTGATTGTCTTGTTATGGTTGTACCGTCTGAACGATTTCAAAATTTACTTGCCAGCCGCCCTGAGATGGTTACCAAGTTAATTGAAGATATGGCAAGAAACATTATTTCAAGTAATGAACAAATTGTCAGTTTATCTAATAATGAGTAATCTTGTTATAAGTATCATATTCTATGAATAATCTTTTTCATAGATTGATTTTAGTGTGGATTCAATCCACTCTTCAGAATTATTTTTGATTTCTTTGGTACTGAGTTCATTACTCTTTAATATAGGCCCAATGACCATTTTTATGGTCCCAGGTTTTTTTACATATTGTCCTTTGGGCCAGAATTCTCCTGCATTATGTGCAATGGGTAATACATCGAATTTTGATTGACTAGCTAACATTGCTCCACCAATCTTATAGTCAGCTTTTTCTCCTGGGCGTTTACGAGTACCTTCTGGAAAAATAACGACCCAATTACCTTCTTTCAGACGCTGAGTTCCCTGTTCAATAATTTGCTTGAGTGCTTTTTTACCGCTGCTGCGATCAATGGCTATGGACTTCATTGAAGCCAGAGTCCAGCCAAAAAAAGGAATCCATAATAATTCACGTTTCATAACCCAAACTTGAGGAGTAAAAATAGTTTGTAATGCCATTGTTTCCCAGGTGGACTGATGTTTGCAAAATATAATACAGGGTTTGTCTGGAATGTTTTCTTTACCAGTAATCTCAAATTTTAAGCCACAAATAAATCTTAAAACATACAATGTAACCGTTGACCAACTTGAAATAAGCTTTGATCGATATTTATATGGGACGGGATAGGCAATTAAAAAAAGAGTAGTAGCAATTGGAATAGTGAGCCACATAAATGCTAAATAGAGTGTTGAGCGGATACGATCCATGGTGTTATTTAACCTATTCGTTTTTTAAAGAGTGATTTGAATTGAGTAGTTGTTGAGTAAAATCAGCTAGATCAATATAAACAGGAAGTTGTGAATACTCGGATAAATTATCTTGAGCTATTTTTTTTAAGCTGCGCACTCCCTTCCCCGTTTTAACAAGAGCCACTTTCGCTCCTGCTGACATACCTGCTTCTAAATCACGAAGAGAATCTCCGATGACATAGACATTGGAGAGAGAGCCATTAGCTAATTGAGAGCCATCAGCCAGTAATGAATTAAAGTCATGCGCAATCTGAGTTATCATGCCGGGGTTGGGTTTACGACAAGTGCAGTGATCGTCAGGCCCATGAGGGCAATAATAAAACTGCTCAATTTTACCTGCAAAGGGTTTAAGTAATATTTGCAGCTTGTTATGCATTGCATTGAGTGTATCAGTAGTGAAAAGTTGTCGTGCTATGCCTGATTGGTTGGTTGCAACCACAACAGAATATCCAGCTTGACAGAGTTTGCCAATGGCTTCCAGGCTGCCTGGGATTGGAATGAACTCATCAACGGATTTGATAAAGTTATCAGAGTCCTGATTAATAACGCCATCCCTGTCAAGAATAATGAGCTTTGACATACTGAAGCTTTATTGTAGTAAAGAGAGATCAGCTACTTGAATAAACTGTCCCTGTAATTGTCCAAGTAAAGCAATTCGATTGTTTTTTAATGCTTCATCATCAGCCATGACCATAACATCATCAAAAAATGTATCAACGACATTTCTTAATTCAGATAATTCAGTTAATGCCTGAGTATATTCAGCTTGAGCTAAAAGTGGTTCAACTCGTTGAGCAACAGAACTCAGTTGTTCAGCCAAATGTTTTTCTGCGTCCTCAACAAATAAATCATTATTGATATCAGTAGGTTTTTTACCCTTCAGCTTCTTAAGTATATTGGCAATACGTTTATTAGCAGCGGCTAAAGATTCTGCTGCCTCAAGTTGTTTGAATTGATTAACGGCTTCAATTCGACAAGCAAAGTCATAAGGCTGTGCAGGCGTTAAGGCAACCACAGAATCAAAAACATCAATACTGATATCTTGATCAGCAAAATAACCCTTTAAGCGATCAAGCATAAATTTATAAACAGGTTCGCATGCTTTTGCAGCATTTACCTCTTCTGGAAATAGAGCCGCAGCTTGCTGTAATATTTTAGGAACATCTAAAACCAGCTTATTTTCTATAATCGTACGAAGTAAACCCAGTGCAGCACGTCTAAGAGCAAATGGATCTTTATCACCACTGGGAATTTGTCCTAGAGCAAAAATACCCATCAATGTATCAATGCGTTCAGCAATAGACAGAGTTTGGCCTGTTGCTGAAGAGGGTGTTTGATCACCGGCAAAACGAGGCATGTATTGTTCATCAAGTGCTAAAGCTACGGAGTTGTCTTCACCATCATTTGCAGCATAATAACGACCCATAATACCTTGCAAATCAGGAAATTCATTAACCATTTCAGTCATTAGATCACATTTAGCAAGCTGTGCTGCTCGTTTTGCTAAAGTGACATCAGTATTAAGTTCATTTGCAATGATTGCAGCCAATTCTGTTACACGTTGAGTTTTGTCATAAACTGTCCCCAGTTTGTTTTGGAATACAACAGTTTTAAGACGTTCTAATTTATTATCAAGTGGTGTTTTCTTATCTTGTGACCAGAAAAAATTAGCATCAGATAAGCGTGGTCGAATGACTCGTTCATTGCCTTTTTTGATTTGTTCAGGATCAGAGCTTTCGACATTACTAATGGTTATAAAATAAGGCATTAATTGTTCATTGCTATCGACAATATGAAAATATTTCTGATGTTTTTTCATTGCAGAAATAAGAGCCTCTGAAGGGACATCAAGGAAATGCTTTTCAAATTCGCCAACAATGACTTGAGGCCACTCAATCATGCTGGTGACTTCATCTAACAAATCTGAATCAATGACTGCTTTACCACCTGTTTTTTCAGCGGCTTCATTTATTTGTTGGCGTATAATTGTCTGTCTTTTGTCAAAATCAGCAATCACCATACCTTGTGTTTCCAGCATGTTTTCATAGTCAGCAGGTGCTGAAATGGTCAGCTTTTCAGGCTTGTGAAAACGATGGCCACGGGTTTTATTTGATGTGGACACACTTAAAATTTTGGCTCGAATGAGCTCATCACCGAATAAAAGTATTGCCCAGTGAACCGGTCTGACGAACATGGCATCTAAGTCGCCCCAATGCATCCGTTTAGGTATGGGGAGTTTATCCAGTGCTGTTTGAAAAATAGCAGGGATAAGATCTGAGCTCTGTTTGCCTTTTTCTTCAATAGTAAAAGCAAGCCAGGCACCTTTATCCGTTTCTAATTTACTTAATTGTTCGACTTCCACATTACAGGAGCGAGCAAAACCTTGAGCGGCTTTTGTTGGGCAGCCTTCTTCATCAAAAGCGGCTTGTAATGCAGGGCCACGGCGCTCAACTGATTTGTCAGGTGAAGTTGTTGCTAATTGACTGATCACCAGAGCAAGACGTCGAGGAGTTGCATAAGATTTAATATGGTCATAACTTAAATCGGCATCATCAAGTCCTTTGGTAATACCATTTTTAAACGCCTGAGCTAAACCTTTTAAGGCTTTTGGTGGTAGCTCTTCTGTTCCTAACTCTATTAATAAATCTTTTTTATCTGACACGGTATCAACTCTTTTTTAAATTCTTCATCGGATAGTTTTTTACATCCCGTCTTTCAAAACCAACGGCAGGTTGCCCGGGTTTTAAGAAGGGATTTGGGAAAATAAGTTATTAATTATGTCCCTGTTTTAGCCATAGGAAAGCCAAGTGCTTCTCGACGATCATAATAGGCTTGTGCAACTGCTCTTGATAATGCTCGAACCCGACCAATAAATCGAGCACGTTCGGTCACAGAAATTGCATGACGTGCGTCAAGTAAGTTAAATGCATGAGATGCTTTAACCATCATTTCATAAGCAGGCAAAGGTAGATTTTCTTCAATCAGACGCTTGCTTTCAGCTTCAAGGTGGTCAAATTGAGAGAATAATTCATCAACAGGCGCTTGTTCAAAGTTATAAGCAGACATTTCAACTTCATTTTGATGAAAAACATCGCCATAGGTGACTTTTCCTAATGGACCATCTGTCCAAACTAAATCATAGATGCTTTCAACACCTTGTAAATACATGGCAATGCGTTCTAAACCATAGGTGATTTCACCTGTGACAGGTTTACACTCAAGACCACCTACTTGTTGGAAGTAGGTAAATTGAGTGACTTCCATACCATTAAGCCATACTTCCCAGCCAAGACCCCATGCACCTAGAGTGGGTGATTCCCAATTATCTTCAACAAAACGGATATCATGTATTAGGGGATCAAGTCCCAGCATTTTCAATGAGCCAAGATACAACTCCTGAATTTCCAGTGGTGAAGGTTTGATAACGACCTGAAACTGGTAATAGTGTTGCAGACGATTAGGATTTTCACCATAACGGCCATCAGTTGGACGTCGGCAAGGTTGAACATAAGCAGCACTCCATGGCTCAGGGCCAATAGCTCTGAGAAAGGTTGCTGGATGAAAAGTGCCTGCGCCCATTTCCATATCGTAAGGTTGTTGTAGTACACAACCTTTTTCTGCCCAATAATTTTGCAGTGACAGTATGAGCCCCTGGAAAGTAGAAACATCCAAAGGGTTGGAATCAGTTGTTTGGTTTGATGCGGTTGTGGACATGATTTTATCTGTGTTCTATTGAGTTTATTAAATATCTATCTATACAAAAAGCTCATAATTATACCTTAAATCCTGCTGTGGCGTGCAGTATTAGAGTGAATTTGTAAAAAATTTCTTACTTTATTGGAGATATTTGGCACTAATTTACGAAGTTTCTTTACATATAAAGGAATATCATTATATTAGAGTCTACAAATATATGGCCCAGGATGAAGGTTTAATATAATAAATAAGGATTTTTAAATGAGCTTAAAGACAACTCTTTTTTCTATCGTTACAATCTCTCTATTGAGCGCTGGTGTTGCCTCAGCAATTAACTCTGAGAATTCATCATCGCCTGCAAAGAAAAAACAAACTCAGCTAGGACTTTATCTTGATGCATCAGAAGCTTACAAAAAAGTGACTGATCAATCAGAAAATGTGTTATTTGTTGATGTTCGCACCCGAGCAGAAATTAATTTTTTAGGTATGCCTCAAAGTGTTGATGTCAATATTCCTTATATGACTCTTAACGAATGGTATGTTTGGAATGAAGAAAAGAAAAACTTCAAGTTAGAAGTTAATTCTCAGTTTGTAAATGTATTAAACAAAAGATTGGCGGCAAAAGGTTTAACGAAAAATGATATTATCATTCTTCTATGTCGTTCAGGCTCTCGTAGTGCAAAGGCCGCTGATTTGCTGACAAAAAATGGTTTCAAAAAAGTGTATAGTGTTGTTGATGGTTTTGAAGGCGATAAGAGTAAAAGTGTGGACAGTAAGGGGCAGCGTGTTATTAATGGCTGGAAAAACGCAGGTTTACCCTGGAGCTATAAATTAGATAAAAATAAAATGTTTATTGTTGAGTAGTTTTTTTAAATTAATAATTGAAAGAAACTATGTTAATGTCAGGTCTATTTATAAGGCTCTCTTCAAACAAAGATTTTCTTAACAATTTTTAACAAAAGGACTAGGACATTGAAACTAATCACAACTGGATTTATCATATTTTTGTTTCTTATAGGAACCGCAGTAACCGCTGACGAAGGTATGCAAGAAAGTGGCTTAATTGTTAAACCGAGTGCTTATAGTGTCGGAGAAACATTGGATCGTTTTGAAAGCATCATAAAAAAGAAAGGTATTACTGTTTTTACGCGTATTAATCATTCAGAAGGTGCAAAAAAAGTTGACTTGAATCTGGCTCCAACTGAAGTGTTGATTTTCGGTAATCCCAAGTTAGGTACGCCCTTGATGCTCAGTCAGCAAACGGCGGCAATTGATTTGCCTCTTAAAGCGATTGCCTGGAAAGATAAAGAAGGTAAAGTATGGTTGGCCTATAATTCACCCAGCTATATTGCAAAGCGTCATGGGATTGAAGATAAACAGGCTGTTATCAAAAAAATGACAGGTGCGCTTAATAAATTTTCAGATTTTGCTACAAAAGCTTCCAAATAAGTATAATTATTGAGAATAGTGGATTACTAATAGTAAAAAAACATGTCAGATATTTAAGTGTCTAAAATTGATATTTAAGCAAAATGTAATGTGAAATGAATATTGGTGATCTACTCTTGGGTATTCAATGATTTAGTAGCTTAATAAAATTATAACCAGCTAACAAATAAAACGGGTGGTATTATTTTTCTCATAAATATTATGATTTAGTGCCCGTTGTATTGCATTGAAAACAAGTACCATGCAATTCAATAATTGGATGCTGAAGAGTAAAGTTTTCCTTTTCAGATAATAGTTTCATTTCGTGAGAAATTTTATTATTGATTTGTTCAGACACCGTACCACATTCATCACAAATCAATAATTGAAAACAATCCTTGTTATGTTCATGATAGCAGGCAATAAAAGCATTCAAACTTTCAATTTTGTGGATGAAACCATGTTCCAGTAGAAAATCAATAGCACGATATACTGTTGGTGGTTTTACCATTTCTCCTGGAGTACTCATATTTTGCAGAATGTCATAAGCTTTAATTGCTTTGTGACTTTGAAGTATTTCATCAAATACTTGTTGTCGAATTGGAGTTAAGCGTATATTTTTTTTCCTGCATTGTTCATTAATATGTTGTAAGGCTTTACTTTGGCAAATGTGATGATCATGAGTATTTTTCATAATTAATATACTTTTGTTGACTTGATGTTATGTTATAATATAACATTTGTTTAAGTTGTATTCAATTTATAAGTTGTCATATTTTAGGAGCAATAAAGTGAAAAATAATCGATTCAATTATCTACTCATAATGATTATTAGTATGACATGTATAAATTCGTGGGCTTTTAAGCAAGTCAATTCACATACCCATGGTGAGGCAGTGCTGAATATTGCATTGGAAAAGCAAATAATGACTATAGAATTTATTTCTCCAGCAATGAATTTAACAGGCTTTGAACATTCATTGAACTCAGAACAAGATAAAAAAAAGGTGGCTGACGTTCGTCAGTATTTAAAAAATGCACAATGGTTACAGCCCAATAGTAATGCCCATTGTCAGTTAAGAAAAA
>JAPHSW010000251.1 GCA_026196615.1 Gammaproteobacteria bacterium
AATAGGATGATAACTGGATTTGAACCGCCGTGGTACGTGATCCGTATGCCCGGTGGTGTGGGAGGAGAGGTGCTGTGAGGCATCTCCCTATCCCGATTAGGCTAATAACGGACAGATCATGATAATTGGGTATTACCGAAAGCATATACTTTCACTAAAGAAAAAGTTAAATAGCTTAGATCCAAATGATGACTGTTTTGATGACCTGATAGATCTTCAAGTAAATATTGTTAAGAGAATGCTGCACACTGAGGAAGTTATTTCTTCTAAGAAGAGCGAAATAAAAGAACTAAAGCGCGATCTTCGTACAAAAAGAAATTCCAAAGCCACGTCAAAAGCACTTAAAAAGAAAATTTCGAAGATAGAAGAGAGGGTTAATGATTATAAGTTTTTATTGTATATATGGAGATGTTTTGGAGATGGAATAGCATTCAAATATATAAACAAATGGAATTTAAAAAGACTGATGTATGAGAATGACAGTCCTGATATTAAACAACATTCTGGCTTTATTGGTGGCAAAGAAGGACTGGCTAGAGAGCTATCCCTGGTATTAGAGGCGAAAAAGAATAATGTACCAGCAATGCTTACTGATATAACAAATACAATTAGACATGGTGACGTCTGCCTATTAGGAGATAGTGATCCATATGTCATAGAAGTAAAATCTAGTAAAAACAGTAACAAGCGTGTTGAAAAGCAAATTGCATCACTTAAAAATATCCACGAATACCTAGAAAATGATGTAGGAAATATCGGTGGGCGTGAAGGTATGAAAAGGGTTTCACTAGAATATGATGAGGTACACTTTAACGACATTATAACCAAAGCAATAGAAACAGCGCTATTAGGTCAAGATTGCAGATTAAGCCCAGAGCGAGGTGTGTATTATGTGGTTACAAATACCTCTAATAAGATTGATTATGATGAGTTATTCACGGGGATAAGTGAACCTATTATTTACATGCTAAATCAATCTAAAAATGAACAGTGGTGGGGTAATTATTATCCATTCACTCTGTCATTAAAAACACCTGAATCACTATATGCCTTCCTAAAAGGAAATATTTACATAATTGTTGTAATTGATGCATTGGTTATTAAAGAGATGTCCAACAACATTGTATATGATGTAGATCTAGTCTTAGATGGCGAAAGAGGGCTAGTTTTTTCTAAAGAAATCGAAGGAAGCGATGAACCTTTTTATATGATTGCTTCAGACCATTATTTTTCGAGAATTTCTCATGAGTTTTTATCATTAAAATGGTTTTTTAAATCTCAAGTTAAATTTCTTAAAGATCTCGAAGAAGAACTTTTAAACAGCGAGAACAAGCCTAACAATACACTTAACTCGGACTCGGACTCGGACTCGGACTCGGACTCGGATAAAGGCTTTGTGCCGATTAGTTAGATCGTTAGTCTAAAAATACATCATCAAAAGGACTTAAATGTATAATATAACTCAAACAGTAATGGAGAAAACAGAAGCTCTTATTTTAAACTTACCTTCTGAAAGCAAACTTTGGTCAACAGCTACAAGATTGTTTATTTTTCCATTTAAATACCTATTATTAGGGCTGGGTGAGTTTTTTAGACCAGCTTCAATTTGGGCTTATGTTGCATTTGCATTATTGATTATCAGCTCATTTATGATAAATAACTTAAATATTCAGCGTGAGTACACTACATTAATTTTTAGTATATGCATTTATCTTCCAATGGTTTTGGTGATTTTTGCTGTACCCAGTACCTATGCGTATTATGGTGTCCAAGATTACCATGTAAAAAAGATTGTAGAAGTTTTAGAACAATTAGAGGTAAATTCAATAGAGAAGATTGAATTACTTGAAGAAAACATAGAAAAAATATATTCAAGAATATTATCAAGAATTACATTTTATAAATGGTTGGTAGGTTCCATTTGGGCTTTGTTTATAATAATTACAAATATTGAAATCAGGATACTTCTGAAAGTCCAAAATGAGGGTTGGCAACAAGCAATAGGTGATAATATTATATATTTCTCTATTTTCTTATTTGCAACTCTTTTTGCTTTGTTACTAATTGTTGGTTATAAACGCGCATCAGAATTATTAATAAAGAGCATTGAATTTAGTTGCGTAGAAAAAAAATACTTATTACAAACCGACACATTAAATGAGAAAAAGCCCAATCAAAACTTTTCTCTCCACAGACGCAGTCGTTAGAATTAAATAGAGAATACCGTGAAAGATATTTATGATTTAGTTCAAGAAAATGAAGAAAATCTGAATGATTTTTTGGACTGGCAAATTGAATTTAAACCAACAGATGATTTTAGATCTTTTGCAGAGAATACTGCTAAAGCACAAGATGTCTTTAAATATGCAGCTATTCTATACCCAAAATTAATTTTAGTAGAAAATGTTGTGGTCTTATCTGATCATTACACAAAAGAAAATTGGAATGATTGGAGAAAAAAATTATCTCCAAAAGAAGCAGCTAACATTATCAATCATACACATATTGAAGATTATCTTCCAAATGATTATCAGGGCACGCAAAAAATAGAAGATGGTTTGGGGAATTTATTAGCTTTTTTCTGGCAACTTTCGGCAAATCATCAGTTTCCAGATAAAAACATTGAAGTTGAGTACGATGGTGATGTTATCAACATATTTAATCAATAAGAACAGATTCTAACAAGTGCGTGCTGAAGGAAGCGAAAAACTTTGCTTGAAAAAGCAAAGAGATGTTTAAATGGTAAATTGGCTGATTTGTATGTTTGTAAGGTAAGTCTTACTTGATGTCGTGTTTTCAACCATTAAACAATTTCTCTTAGTAAGTTAATATGGATCGTGTCTCTGCAAAAAGATCTGTTGATGCTGTCATTAGTCTTGTTCAATACCATGCTCTAATAGACTAAAGACAGTTCATTGATGGCGTCGTAATAAAAACAATAGTAAGCAGACACCGATCTTTTGATATATACAATTAGTAAATAATAGATGGATGTTCTGAAATAATTGTTGTCGTTATATGTCAACAATTTCGTGTGTGCCGGGCATGGCACTAAACTAGAGAGGTGAAAGTCCTCTTGCCAGGTACTCGCAGAGCCGAAGGCTAGGAGAAGGGCAAGGGCGTTATCGTGAGGTAGGGTCTGAAGGAAGTCCAATCCAAAATTGCGGGGTGATGTACAAAAACCGGATCTGAGGTGTGATATGCGTGGGGCCAGTGGGCACGTGACCATTAAGCCCTCCATCTGCAT
>JAPHSW010000124.1 GCA_026196615.1 Gammaproteobacteria bacterium
ACCTTAAAAATTGATTTTAAACCAACCGAAAATGAATAAAATGATCGTTATATTTTGTTTATAAACCGAATACTAAAGAATCAGATACTCATATGACTTGGAGTAAAATGATGAATTAAAACAAACCAATTAATAGCAATTAACTAAAATTATAAACTAATTCATACATAAAAAAACAGACCATGAAAATGTCCAGGATATTTTTAACCTGTTCAAAAACTTGAAAAAAAGAAAACCAAAAGTGTTTACCGATAATTATACTAAAGTAATAGCAGATATATCCTGTAATAATATAAAAAATACATAAAAACAAAATACCAATCCGTATTTTTATACGTATTTCATGAGAAAATTGTTTTTGAGGATAAGAAAAAGCAAAAATCGGAAGAAAGAAAACAACACAGTTTCCAATTAATGTGCTTATAAAGGTAATTGAATTTTCAAGATAAAACCAGAGCTATGGGCATTCACTTTAGTGGTATTGGTTTTTCTATTTTAGTCACAGACTTAATCGTCCGTGCAGTTTTAGCCAGTGGTGGAAACTGGAAAACCAGCTGGATTGTTTTAGCTTTTTTCGCAATAATTGCTTCAGCTTATGCCGTATACATTCTATCATTTGAAAATAGCATGAAACAAGACAGCATCAAACACCCTTTTGATAAATCACTCTTTTCTGGTTTTGTAATTATTTTAATTCTTGCTTATTTTACAGAAGGGATTGGTTTTGTTGTTCAAGCAAGTTTCCTACCTGATATTATTAACTCTCTCCCTGGCCTTGAAGGCTATGGCAATTTAACATGGACTTTTGTTGGACTGGCAGGAATTCCTTCCAGTATTATTTTAATGAGATTAGCAGCCAAATATGGGAGCATTAATATCATTATTTTTTCCCTATCTCTGCAAGTTATTGGTATATTAATTCCAGCCATTTCAAATAATATTTATTTGAATCTTATCAGTGGTATTTTATATGGAGGTACTTTTGTTGGACTAGTTGCTCTGTTTTTAAACCTGGGCGGAAAATTAGCTGGCAAAAATCCAGTTATGTTAATGGGTGCTTTAACTACGGCCTATGGAATAGGTCAGGTGATTGGTCCTTTGTATAGTGTTGCAATGGTCAATTATTTTGGTAACTACACCTACGCTTTATACTTAACTGCGACAATTGTTTTCTGTGGCATTTTATTACTATTTTTTGGAAACAAACTACGCGTTCAGACCTAGTATTTTATTTCAAAAAGGCAAAACAAATAAGAGTAACTCAAAAAATCGTACAAAAAAAAATGAAAGACTTAAATATTTACTATGAAAAATTTTGTTGTTTTATCTCAACCAATTTAGTCAATAATTCTTACATATTTATTAACTATTCCAAAACCATCACTGGTTGTACAATACGATAAGGTTATATTTTTAGATAACGACTTGGCATAAAGTAAAGCAGAATAGGCACGATTCATAGATTGATTCGTAGTAGAATTTGCACAACCATCAACAGGATTTGTACCTACTAAAATATAAAACCACGCTGTTCCTTCAGGCATAGGATCTATTCTAAAATAAATATCTTCACTATTAGTTCGAGCTTGAATCATAGTAACTTTGCCAGTCGCTGTTTCAGCAGCATAAACCATCCCATTAAGAATTATAAAACTAACAACAAATACTATAAAGGAGGTCAATATTCTACATTTCATTTTTTTCACCTTTTTTTTAATTAATAATGTTAAAACCCAAAAAACCTAAACTATTGACTGTCCTTAAAAATACCTAAAGCTAAGCAAACTCATACAAACCTAAATTTGATAAATCTCATTATCAAAAAAGATAATAATATTAGAAACTATTGATCTCTGATCTCATTCTCGGCACATTTTAAGTTTCTATTTCGTAAATAGTCCTCAGTAAATTTTTTAAGCACAACAAATTCTTTTTTACGTGAAGAATCACCTTCTATATTATTCATCCATTCATTAACTATATTATATAAACTATTTGCTTTTTTGTCACACCAAGAAATTTTATGTATAAATGGAAATAAAATAGGTTCACGAATAAAATATAGTGTATCAGAATTATTCATATGTAATAAACCAAACTCAAATTTTCTATGATTTTTATCTTCAATGGAAATATTAAAACTCCCTCCGTCAGTCTTAGAGATCACATCAACAATAACTAAAGGAAAATCAAGCTTGGGTAACTTAATAATATAAAAGAAATACAGACAAATCAGAAAGACACTAAAGACTAAAACAGCTCTAAAATAATTATTTTTCATTTGATTAGTTTATATGATTATTTTGGAAAACGTAAACGATAGTTACCAGGATCATTAACATCTTGCCTTTGCGGGTTATACCAAAGGCTATCACCTACACCATCAATATTTCCGTTCCATGGGTTTAACCATAAATAATTATCTGTTCCTGCAACTGGATTATCAATTTGATTGGCCAACCTTTGAGCAAGGTCATTATTAACAGCATCTGTTGCTGTATGACAGCCCATCAAAATAACTGTTTTTCCTTTATGCCATACTCCAGAATCCTTTAATAGAGCTTCAAGCTCATTAGGACCTAAAAATGTTCTCTTTTTAGTTCCATTTCTATCATCAGCCAAACCAGGTTCACCATGATGTCCCCATATATAAACATTCCCTGAGTCTTTATGCATCCATTTATTTTGAGGTGAATTAATTGTTAATTTCATAAAGTCACCTTTGGAAGTTAAATCAATTACTTCTAAACCATATAGATCAACAAGGTTTAGTGGATTTTGATAAACATATCCATAAGTATTGAATCCTCCATAGAGCCCAATTGGGTCAGAAGTAATGTAACGCCCGAGACTCGGGTCATAATATCGAAAGTAGTTGTATACTATCTAGGCCGTTTGACGACAAAGCTATACAATCAGGGCATATTTGACAGTTTCCTGATAATTTCTCATGTGTTGTGCTAGAACACTATTTTAGCATGTCATCGTATTCATATTATTTGCATCCTACTTGTATTTAATTAATTGATGGTTCTATTACTAGCCAATTAGTCATACTTAATTAAAAGTTCTTTGGCCTCCGTTAGTGAGTCATCAGTCATATTTGGATTATTTATGGCTATATTTAGATATTTTTTTATTTTATCATTCTCTTTATCGCTTACCATGTACAATTTTGCAAGTTGGAGGGCGGCTTCACCATCTTCATTACTAAGGGACTTCTCAAACCAATATTTTGCTTTTTTTATATCTCCTTTAATACGATATGATATGCCAATATTCAAAAGAGCAGAAGTACTCCCCTTATTAACAGCATTCAACTCCCACTCAATAGCTTTATCATAATCGCAAGTAACACCTTCTCCACAAGTATACATAGATGCTAAGCGTGACATTGAATCTACATCTCCATTTCTTGCACCTTGGCTAAATAGATAAAATGCCCTTGATAAATCACCTTGTTCATAAGCTGTATCAGCTTCAACGAATAGTTCATCTTCAATCGACATGATTACACCGTATTTTTTCAATCTTCAGTTTTATGTTTTTAAAATGATTTTTTCTCATAAAAAATTGACCTAAATTAATAGTAATGTATATGTATATTGTTCAAATACTAAGATCCTAAGGAATAGCTGCATTTGCAGGTATAGAAGGCCAGAGCGGTGGTAATAATGAAGGTAACATCCTTATACAACGATAAACAACATATGTTGCCCCACCAACGATGATAGTTTGTGCCACTTTCTGGCAGTTACTACCATCGTCACATTGCATACTTTTATTATTAGAACCGGGGAAAGGCATACCCGATGGTCTTGGTTTCTTAATCCATTTTCCTGATTGATGATGCTTACATTGGACAAATTTAGGATCTGGTGGATTTAATTCCCTACATTTTTTGTTTGGATTATTTGAATTTTGCCCACTAGCACCACCTGAAGCGCCTCGTTCACCTTGAGGACTCAATCCATATATGTCAATTAAATTTAAAGGATCATTTTCAACATAAGCATAAGTATTTAATCCACCTTCAAGTCCAATAGGGTCACTGGTAATGTATCTACCCAGACTCGGGTCATAGTACCGAAAGTAGTTGTAATACTTATATTTTTATTTCTTTTCCATCAAGCTTAGCTCCTATTATTTTCCATTGGCCAAGCTTTTTTTCTAACCTTATAAATAATATACCTGAATCAATATTCCCAATTATTTCCATCTCAAATTCAGCCCAACCTGTTGGACCACGGTATTCAACTGCATAGCCAAAAGGTTTTAAATTAATATTATTTATTGGACCAAGTTTTTTAATAATTGAGGTAGAATTTTTTATGTGATCTTCTGAATATTGATACACATCACTATATTTAGCAAATAGATATCCCAATAAAGGTGTGGTCAACAATAAAATAATAATAAAAACAGCTAATATTTTATGTTTTCTTTTCATTTTTTTTATAAATTTCATTTTTATACTCAGTGTTTACCGGTAGGGTTTTTGGGTGAATATATTGTCCCCTCTATACCCACATCAATTCCAGCACGAATACCCCATGTAGGACCCAAACCAACCTTTGCTGATGGAGGCGTCGAGTAAGGACTTTGAGTTCCATTATTATTAAAATTAACTCCTTTATCTACATCAGCACCCGCATGCAAGGGACCAGCATTAAGTCCAATAGAACCACCAGCACCGACACCAAATCCACCATCATCACATTCGCCAGGCAAAGCTCCAGGTCTCCCTCCTTTTGGCTCCCAAACAATTCCTCCACCAATACCAATACCACCTCTAACCTTAACAAAGCCTCCACCTGTTTTTGGATCTCTCCCAAAAGTAAATTGCCCCCCCCAAAAGTTATAACCACTTACAGTTATCGACCAAAGACCTAAAGGGTCAATATTATTGAATGGATTCTGGTAAACGTACCCATATGTATTCAGTCCACCCTCTAATCCAATGGGGTCACTGGTAATGTATCTACCCAGACTCGGGTCATAGTAGCGGTGGTAGTTGTAATGCAACCCACTCTCACCATCAAAATACTGCCCCGCAAACCTCAAATTATTCTCTATCGTCGCAGTGGAGAGAGTCACCTCACCAAACGGCGAATAATACCCTTCCCAAACAACCACCTGATCTTTATCCGTCAGCTTCTGAGGTGTCCCCAAATGGTCATTATGATAATAAGCAATCTGATTGTCCAGCC
>JAPHSW010000254.1 GCA_026196615.1 Gammaproteobacteria bacterium
ACCTGCGTGGATTAAAAATACTCTAGCCATTGCTGGTATGGTGTATTACTTCGTCATTAATTATTCGCAATATGATCCATTGCAAATTATTTTTGCTGCTATCTTTTTGTTGGGTGGAGCGGTTATCTTATTAGCCAGTTATCATGCTCATGGTCGTCGAACTGGATTCTATCCTTCTGCCATGCTGATGTTTGCAGGTCTGTCCATGCTGGTGGTGGCTAAAGATTCATTTCAATTTTTTGCCGCCTGGGAATTCCTGACAATTGGTTCTTATTTTATGATTCTGCGAGGTAAACACTCAGAACCTCATGCTCTGTCCTATATTATTTTTTCTTTAGGTGGTGCATTTTTAATTCTGGCTGGTTTTGCTCTGGCAGCACAGAGTGTCACACTCTTTACATTAGAATCATTAGCTCATGTGGCTGTCCCCGTTGCGCCCTGGGTTTTTCTACTATTAGCCATTGGCTTCATGACAAAAACTGCGGCAATTGGACTGCATATCTGGTTACCTGGTGCTCATGCAGAAGCGGAAACAGATGTCTCGCCTATGGTTTCAGGCATTCTTCTTAAAGCCGGTTTATTTGGACTGATGATGTTGCTGATGAATATGGGTAAGCAGCAATTATATGGTATTGAACTCACTTATTTAATGCTCTGGATTGGGGCTCTATCCGCTTTGCTTGGAAATTTGATGGCTGTTTTTCAGGAAGATGCCAAGCGTTTGCTTGCCTATTCCTCTATTGGGCAAATGGGGTATGCACTCTTTGGACTGGCACTGATGAATCAGTTGGGCTGGCTGATGGCACTGATGTTTGTGGTTAATCATTATATTTATAAATCCATGTTATTTCTCTCGGTTGGTGGTATTGCAAAGCGTACAGGTACTCGTGAAATGTATAAAATGGGTGGCCTTATAGCAATGATGCCATTGTCCTTTATTGCCGTTCTTATTGGTATTATTGCTGTTTCAGGTGTTCCACCATTGTCTGGTTTTGGTGGACGATGGATTTTCTACAATGCTATTTTATCATCTGAATACAGATTACCGATGATGCTGATCTTTATTTCAGGCCCCATTGCATTTCTTTACCTTTTCCGTTTGATTCATACTATTTTTCTGGGTCAGCTAAAAGATGAGCATCGTCAGATCAAAGAAGCTCCTTTCTGGATTGTACTGCCGCAAATGATTTATGTTGCTGCTCTTATGGTTTTTGCAGTGGTTCCAGGTCTTGTGTTGCGTAAGGTGGATGCTTATCTCAGTCCTTTCTTTGCCGAAACTGCGGCTAAAAGCGGTTTGAACTGGGAAGGTCTGACCATCACCAGTAACTATGGTTATTGGAGTCCTATTACGATCATGATCATTATTGCGACCATTTTTGTTTTGCTATTTCTCTGGCTGTTATTTGTCAATCGTAAAGCTCAAAAAGTGAAGCAGTTTAATATTGTCTATTCTGCAGAAAGACCTTACCGTCCTGAAACCACTCATTTTGCCTGGAATTTTTTTGCGCCTTATCGTAAAGCCATGGGCTTTTTATTACAGCCGTTTGTAACTCGTTTCTGGGAGACTTTGACTGATCTTCTGCATACAGTGGCTGACCTATTTCGTCGCTTTTATACGGGTAATGGTCAAACTTATGCGATTCAGCTTTTGGCATTTGTCGTGATTGTTTATCTTTTCAGAGTGGAGTTTTAACTTTGGTCTTAACTTCGATTTTAACTTTTGTATTAACTTCGGTATTAACAAATGCAATTTGAATGGATACAGATACCCTATGCACTGCTCACATTATTCATCATTCTCAACTATGGTTTGTTGCTGAATGCTTTTGTGGCCAAAATCGGTGCTCGAGTCGGAAGAAGAATAGGCATTCCTATTTATCAGAATTACATTGATCTGATTAAAAACTATGGCCTGAGAAGTTCAATTACCCATGGTGTTATGTTTTATCTGGCCCCAGTTTTCCGATTAACCGGTGGTGTTGGCTTAATACTATTTGTGCCTACCATTTACGGTTCAGTCATGTTTTCAAATTTTTCCTTTGCAGGTGATTTGATTCTGGCTCTGTATTTTATCTTTTTTGGTACTTTAGGCATGGCATTAGGCGCGGCTGAAAGTGGACACCCACATGCCGCTATCGGAGTGTCACGTGGTTTGTCACAAGTGACTATGGCTGAATTGCCTCTGGCTCTCGCCGTCTTTTCTATCGCCTTACAATACAATACTCTTTCGGTGACGGAAATTGTTGCTGCGCAACAAGGTGGCGTTTTGAACTGGACTTTATTTACCAATCCACTGGCGGTCACAGCCGCAATGCTATCATTTCTGGGATCTGTGATGCGACCTCCCTTTGATGTGGTGTTGGCCCCTCAGGAAATTCCCATTGGGCCTCCCACTGAATATCACTCATCTTATTTGGCTCTGATGCAGACGAACCGGGTGATTTATCCCGTTGCAAAAATGGTTATTTTCATGAATCTGTTTTTTGGTGGTGCTGATAACTGGCCAGTATTTTTTCTTAAAATATTCCTGATTTATATGTTTGCTGTCTTTATTGGTGTTGTTTTTCCTCGGTTTCGTGTTGAGCAATCAATTCGATGGTTTTTAATTTGGGCTGTGCCAATAGGTATTCTCGCAGTACTTGTGGTTTAAGAGCAATGGTTTAACATGAAAGAAGAATTAGAAAAACGTATTATTAAAGGCCCCGATGGGCTCGAGTTTGAGGTTGAGCCTCTACGCGATTATTATTGCGAAGCTCCCCCTACGGTCATGCCGGCTGCCTATAGTAAAATTGTTGAAGATCTTTTTAACTGGGCACGCTCAGAGTCAATATGGATCCTTGGTTTTGGTACTGGTTGCGGTGCAATTGAAATGCGCCCATTAATGACACCACGCTTTGATGCCTATCGTTTTGGTGTGCAATGGCGACCTACACCACGGCAGTCCAATTTATTTATTATTTCAGGTTACCTATCGGTGAAGACATTGAAACGTGTCATTCGTTCTTATGAACAAATGCAAAATCCAAAATATGTTATTGGTCTCGGGTCTTGCACTATTAATGGTGGTATGTATTGGGATTCATATAATACGATCAAACGTCTGGATCAATATCTTCCAGTGGATCTCTACATCGCTGGATGTATGCCGCGCCCTGAAGCACTTCTGGCTGGATTTGCAGACTTAAAAAAATTAATACGCTCAGGTAAGGCAGAAGGTGCCAATGAATACGCTGAGAAATTTGAATGGTATAAGGCCAACCAAAAAAGAGTTATTAATGATTGGGATATGCCTGACTATAACTGGTAGCAAAACTGTCTGGAACGGATATTAAAAAATGCACGAACTTTATGAAAAATTAAAACAATACTATCCACTCGGAGAGTTGACTGAGCAGAGAAACAATCTGGCTTTCATCACTTTGAAGCAGGAACAGTTGCGACCCGTGCTTTTACACTTGCGAGATAAAGAAAATTATACTCATCTGGTGATTCTGACGGCCGTGGACTGGATTGAAGACAATTGTTTTCAGTTAACCTATTTGCTCTCCAATCGAACGAATGCAACCGATATTGGACTTCGCTTAATGATCCCTCGTGAGGATGCAACGATGGAAAGTATTCATGATATCTGGCCAACGGCGGCGACGTATCAGAGGGAATTACGTGAAATGTTCGGTATTGATTTTCCTGACAGCCCCCGAGTCAATGATGATTTTATTTTAGAAGGCTGGAATGATATTCCTCCCTATCGACGTGATTTTAATACCCTCAAATTTTCCGAGGAGACTTTCGCTCAGCGTCCTGGTCGTGAAACAGTTGATCCAGCAGAGCATATGAAACAAAAACTTTATCCGGATGGAGCGTAGCGATGGCGTACCAACCAGACCGCAGCCAATATCCGCAAAAGAAAGCCGATGGCAGTCTTGATATTGATTTAACATCGGGCAAATATCTGAAACTATGGCAAGGGCCACAGCATCCAGGTATTACTGGAAATATGTCGGTTGAATTGACCGTTTGTGGTGATGAAGTCGTGGAAGGCATTACTCATGTGGGTTATTTGCACCGCGGTTTTGAAAAATTAATGGAGCGTCGTACTTTTATTCAGTGCTTTCCTATAGTCTGCCGTATTTGTGTACCCGAACCCGATTTTAATGAATACTGTTATGCTGCCGCAGTTGAAGAATTAGCCGGCATTGAGGCACCTGAATATGCAAATTGGATCCGTACCTTAATTCTTGAAATGGGTCGTATTAATAGTTACCTGATGTATTTGGGTGGGCAGGCGGGCAGCTTTGGTATGGGGGTGATCAGTCAATGGACGACCTATGTCCGTGATTTGATGCTGGATCGATTTGAAGAACTGACTGGTGCTCGTATCTATCATATGTTTATTCTGCCAGGTGGTGTGCGTGATCGTCTGCCAGAAGGTTTTGCACAACGCATGGAAGAGACATTATGTGAAATTGAAAGCACGATGAGTGATGTCTATGACACCATGTATTGCAATGCGGTATTCAAAAAACGCAGTGTGGGTGTGGGGATTATTGATGTTGATTTAATGGACAGTTATGGTGTCACTGGACCTAATGCCCGTGCCGGTGGTGTTGCCAAAGATGTGCGTATAGACCAGCCCTATCTGGTCTATCCTGAGCTTGAATTTGAAGCCATACTGGGAGAGGATTCAGATATCTATACCCGAGCTGATGTAAGACGTAAGGATTTACTGCAATCCGTTGATCTGGTCCGTCAGATTTTGGCTAAAATGCCCAAAGAAGGCTCGTTGATGGCAAAAATTCCAAGTGTGATGCACTGGAAGATTCCTCGTGGAGAGACTTATGTGCGAGGTGAATGCTCACGGGGTGAATACGGCTATTATCTGGTTACTGACGGCAGTGGTTATCCACGCCGTGTAAATGTTCGTGGACCTTCTTACACTCATGCCATGGCTCTGCTTGAACGTATGATTGTTAATTTAAATATTGCAGATGTGGCAGGCTTGATGGTTTCTCTGCACACCTATCCACCGGAGATTGAGAGGTAATGAGTATTCAGCCCAAGAAAAGCATTCGTGATCTCCTGTCACCTTTTACTGCCTGGAAAAATATACTTCGTAATCCAGTCACAATTCGTGACCCTCTTAATGACCGTCCAGGCAGCGCCCGATATCGTGGTTTTCATAAAAATGATATTGAAAAATGCATTGGCTGTGGCACCTGTGAAGCCATTTGTCAAAATGCTGCTATCGATATGCTTCCAGTTGAAGGTGTCGAAACAAAAGACGGTGATTCTGGTTTACGTCCGCGCATTGATTATGGTCGCTGTTGCTGGTGTGCCTTGTGTGTTGATGTTTGTATGACAAGGTCGTTGACCATGTCTAATGAATACAAATGGGTTGAAAGTGATCCTGATGCTTTTCGTTTTACGCCAGGGGTAGATAAAAAATTCTGGGATAATGCAGAGCTTGGATATAACCGTCCAGAAGAACACCATCTGGTTGCACAAGAACGTGTAGAAATGCAGGAAATGGACGTTGAATCTCGTATCGACTCATTTGCCGAGATTGTTCACGGTTATTCACTAGAAGAAGCTAAACTTGAGGCGGATCGATGTGTGGCCTGTGGCTTATGTATTGCGACTTGTCCAACTCACATGTCTATTCCTGAATATATCAATGCAGTACGTGAAGGGGATTATGAAAAGGGTTTGAAACTGCTCTATGAAACCAATCCCTTTTCTAATGTTTGCGGACGAGTCTGTACCCGTAAATGTGAATCCGTCTGTGCTTCGCGACATGAAGGTGAACCCATTGCGATTCGATGGCTTAAGCGTCATATTATTGATCAGGTGCCTCATGAAAAATATCGTGAAATCATTGGTGATCCCAAACCCGCCACGGGCAAAAAAATTGCTATTATCGGTGCAGGTCCTGCAGGTTTAACGGCGGCATTTGATTTGGTCAGAATGGGTCATGAAGTGATTGTTTATGAAGCTAAAGCCAAAGCGGGTGGCATGACTCGTTATGGTATTCCTGAATATCGCTTACCCTATGATGCACTGGATCGAGATATTGATACCATTGTGTCCATGGGAGTGCAGATTGTTTATAACACCCGTATTGGTGCTGATATTTCTATGGAGCAACTGACACAGGATTTTGATGCCGTACTACTGGCAATTGGTTTACAAGAAGGACGCCAAACGCGTATTCCTCAATCAGATCATGAGAAGGTGTATCGTGCCGTTGATTTACTGGATAAAATCACGACAGGGGAAGCGTTTGATTTACCTCATTGTGCCGTGATTATTGGTGGTGGTAATGTTGCTATGGATATTGCACGTTCTATTGCCAGACTACAAAAACAGCAATATGGTCAGGTGGATGTTATTTTAACTGCAATGGAAGAACAGCAACATTTTATGGCTGATGCGGACGAAATTAAAGAAGCCCTTGAAGAAGGTATTATTATCCAGGATCAATGTGGTCCCCAGGGTTGCGAAATTGATAAGTCTGGCAAGTTAATTGGTCTTAAAACCTGGAAGGTCTTATCCATTTTTGATAGTAAAAAACGCTTTGCTCCCCAATATGACGATGGTGAAGAAACCATTCATGCCTGTGACACAGTCATTGAAGCCATCGGCCAGTTTTCTGATGTCTCACTGCTGGGTGATGATTTAACTGAAAAACTGGAATGGGACAGAGGGCGTATTCAGGTTGACAGTGAAGGACGAACATCAGAGTCCTGGCTCTGGTCAGCAGGTGATTGCGTCAATGGCCCTGACGTGGTTCATGCTGTGGCTGATGGTCATAGAGTGGCGAATAGTATTCATGCTTATCTGAGTGAAGACTCTCTCGTTAGCTGAGTGCTTACTCTATAGTTTTGGATAAAGCGATTATCTTTCATTATTATTTAAGAGAAAAATATGACAACTGATTCTATTTCTGGTGAAACTCTTTCAGGTAAAGATAGACTTGAAGCTTGCATCACATTAAAAGAAGTTCTTGAGCAAGCCACTGAATTTGAACGTACAGCACGAGATTTTTATACGGCGCTTGCACCAAAAGTCAGTAAGCGTATTCGTTATTTAGTTGAAGAGCTTGTAGTAGAAGAACAGGCGCATTTTGACTTATTCACTGATCTTGCCAATGATGAGCATGTCTTGCATCAAATAAAAATTGAAATTGCCAAACCTCCTAGTAATAAACGTTTTTCAGACTGCATTCAACTCCCAGACTTGGGTGATAATCCAGATGATCAAACTATTTTGCAATATGCTCTTGGACGCGAACAGGCGGCTATGGATCAATATCATGCCTTAGCTGAAAGCACACCCGAAGGTCAACTAAAAGATGTTTTCACCTTTCTTGCTCAAGAAGAAACAGAACATAAAAATGAGTTAGAAAAAATATACTATGAAGTGGTTCATAGTGGTGGTGTTTGAATCATTAAGTGATTGAAGATTTAATAGATTTTTTATAAGCCACTAAACAATATTGTTTATATCCTGCCCAATAGCTATCGCTATTAGATTAAATAATTGTATGTGAGAAAAATATCTGGTTGTTGTTAATTGAAACCAGAATATAGTATTCAATATTTATTTTTAGCATTAATTATATTCTCTCCTCTTTTTATGTCATTTTTTTTCAAAAATTATGTTTCATTTCCTTTGATTAAAGTTTGATTTTCAACTCTGTAGGAATTGACCTACTAAGTGTAGTGTTTTATACCCTTATAAAAAAAATAGAATCAGATTATGATTAAAAAAATGAAGAACGCATGGAAATAAAATTTTTTAAAAGTAAATTAATTAAATATATTCAGCTTTCAGTATACCCCAGTAAAAACACGATTCTTGTTTTTCCATAATTTTGTTTTGATTTGGAACTCTAAATGAAGTGTACATATTAATGAGAAAATTAGAATGCTTAATGTCTTTTAACAAGTGTTGAGATATTGGATGTTCATTATAATAAAACTTAAGTAACTGATAATTATTGATGTTATTCTTTTTTTACTATTTTAACATAATATATTTAAAATATTGGCTGAGTATTCAAAAAAGAAAAACAGACAATTAAGTAAGCTGAGGCTGATATTTTTCTGATAAAAAACATTATAAATAATTAATTAAAAAAATGAGTTAGATCGATTCAGTATAAATTTTTTATGCAAGAGTCGATCTAAACCTAATTACAACACTACATAAAATAACCAATAAAAAAGGAAAGGATATGAAAACTATACATGCATTGATAGTAACCACTGCTCTGATTAGTGTAATTCCGACGTCTTATGCGGAGATATTGTCTTCGGAGCTTAAATCGGGTTGGCCATCAGCAGTAATATGCAAAGATACCAATGATCAGCGGGAGTGGGTGTTTAATTTGACTACGCCAAAAAATAGTAATGGAGAAACAGTTTATTCTGCGTTTTATGCTATTAATGGCTATGCAGGTCGCGCTTCGTATAAATTCAATTCTGATAAGTCTTTTTCACAGCTAAGTAATGGAGGTTCTTGGGATTGCGCAATCAACCAGTGGTCAATTTCCGATCTAGAAGCAAACAAACGGGCATATTATCAGTTTTATTATCAACCAGCTCAGCCATAGGCTCTCAGTTGCGACTGCGCTGAGCGTTATGTTTACAAGGAGCGGTAGTTGAGTATTTCTATTCGGCAAAATGAGGTAACCAGACATCAGAAAGCACTGGCAGATCTACAAAAGAAGCACGCTGATGAGTCAAAAAAAGAGGCTTCTAAGGCCGATGAAATAAATCGGATTGAGCGCAGTATTACCAAGTCAACTCCATTAAGCTCATTACGTTCGAAACAGCAGCAAATTACAAGAGCAATGTCTGCTGTAGCGAATATTCAGAAAAAGAAAGCTGATATTTCCAAGAAGATTGCAAATACAAATGGAAAATTACACAAGGCTCAAGAGACATTATCGAAAGAAGAAAAAAAGGAACGCAAGAAAATTCATGAGTCGGAAAAAAAAAGAGAGCGCGAGCAATTAAATCACCAAAGATCAATAACTCAAGAATTACGCACACAGTATTCATATAATTCTCCCGTAAACATGATGTTGAAAAGGAGCGTGAAATACGATGCCTTTATTTCACATGCCGTAAAATAAGACATCCATTTATTGAGATGTACAATGAGCAATTAATATATGTCCTGCAATAGTTCAGATTAAATCAAAAAAAGAGTTAGATCGATTCAGTATAAACTTTTTATACAAGAGTCGATCTAAACCTAGTTATTTGCTTGAGTTGTTGCCTAATTTGAAAGGAAGTCTTATATGGTGAATTTGCCATCTAGCCCTTTAAAAGAATTTTTTGTCGATGATGACGATGAATTCATTAAGGAGGCGACAAGAAAGCGATCATATAGTGAGCCATGTTGGTGTGGATCAAATATTCCATACAAAAAGTGCCACAGAGTACGAGCTGAACAACAGAGATGGTCACTCGGGAAAATACTAAATAAGCAAAGGAAGGTGTTTTGGAAGAAAAGAGGATGCATGCATCCAGATGCTTCCCCTTCTAGTTGTAGAGGTATGATTATTGATGCCCATACGATTCAAAGAAAAGGGCCATTATCTGCAATAGTGGACGAATCTAATCATCTATGCCATTTGGAGGCTGATCTTCAAAATCAAGTGTTTGAATTAAAATCAATAGGATGGAAAAAAGCATCGATATTTCCTGGATTTTGTTCACACCACGATACGGAGCTTTTTAAGGAACTAGAGACCAAGCCTTTCGAAGGTACGAACCAGCAATGTGTATTGCAATCATTTAGAAATGTTTGTTGTGAGTTGTATAAAAAACGTGCTTTAGTTGAGTCGCTTAGTTATCAAAGCGGGGTTCTTGATAATGGCCTCGATATACATCGTCAGATAGAGATACAGATGTCTATTAACAAAAACATAGAAGGTCAGAGAAAGTCGATAGAAGAGCTTGAGGCACTTCAGAATAAATTCCATAAAGCGATTGAATCTAAGAAATGGGATAGTTTTGAATGTAAAGTGTTTTACTTTAGAGGAAATGTAGAGCTAATAAGTGCGGCGGCGATACAAGTTGACTATGATTTTGACGGAAATCAACACGTTGATCTCTTCGATTTAGAGGATGATGCAGAATCGATTGTTTACACGACCCTTACAGTAGATGATGGTGGAGCGCTCATATTTTGTTGGCCTAGGGAATTTAGTCAAGCAAAAAAATTTGTTGACAGCTTCGATGCTTATAAAGCAGAAGAAAAAGGAGATGTATTCGCTCAGTACTGTTTTTTATCCTCTGAGCATACTTTTTTCTCAAAAAATTGGTGGGAGAAATTAACAGAGAGTCAAAAAACACGAATCTACGATCTTTACAGATGCACCTTTTATGAAGGTGGTAAATTTATACCAAGCATAGAGCCTTTAGTAGATTGGGTGTTCGAATGATAAGGGCACATAACAAATTACTGCTGATGGAAAAGATAAGCTTTGCTTGTAAAAGACTAAGCATAGCTTATCTTTCCCCAGAGCAATTAGTTAGAAAGAATAAAGGGTATTCATAATTATTGAGATTTTGTATAAAAAATGGTTTTCTTGGGTTGTTAGAATTCTAGGTTTATTTTTACTCGTAACCTATTTATTTGTAACTAATGATTTTTCATTCTCACTTGGTTGGATGTTGTTACATGTTGTAATTGTAATAGGTGTTTCAGTATTAGTAACTCAGCTTGAAATTGAAAAATATTTTCCAGTGCTGAACACTTATCATGTACATTCAAAAATCGATGAAAAAGATATTCAATATTCTGAATCTGAGGATGAGTACTATAAGAAAAAAATAACATATATGGAGGGAATGTTTGATAAATCTTCTATTTTTTTTATCGCATCAGAAGATGGTCTAATTTGCGTGCCTCTATTATTTTCAGGTTTAAATCCTTTTTCAATTTTAGTGGCAGGAGTAGTGTTTGGTTGGTTACATTTAGCAAGGTTTACATACCTCGAATGTATAGTCAAAGGTTTAACATATACAATTATTTGCTACCTAGTTTTACCAGCAGGAATTTTAACTGTTATTGCTGGTCATTACCTGACGGATATTTTAGGTTTCATAGTGCTAAAAATTGCAAAAAATCATGCTCATAATGAGGAGACAATTTAATGATATTTAATAAACGGTTTCTAACCAGTGCGTGCTGAAGGAAGCGGTCGTTAGATTTCAAGGAGACAATGTGCAAATTTCCAACGAAGAAAAATTCGCTCTTGAGCATTTTGTATTGAAAGTGACAATACCGTTGCTAATCGATAACGAGGAATATCCTGTTCTGCACGCAACAGGGACATTGTTTGAAATACAAGGCCGCTACTTCATCATTACTGCAAGACATATATTTAAAGACATTACTGATCCAAAGCTCCTAGCTTATCCTGAAAGCCCACAAAAAGGCAGGATCTATACTTTAGGTACATTAGAAATTTTTAAACCGACTGAAGAGCACATTGATGTTGCGGCCATTGAACTGAAATCTTCAGAAACTATCGAAATTCTTAGAAAAAATTGGCAGTTTCTTTCACTAGACAATGTTGCTCAATTGTCAGCCCAAACAGAAGACTCTCATGTTTTCCTATCAGGGTATCCTGCCCAATTAACAAACAACTCAGAAGGCTGGGTAAAGTCTAAGTTTTCCACAGCATATACGCAAAGAATCCCTGATGTACCAACGTATGCAGATAAGCCCATAATTGAAGGTATGGATCATTTTTTTGATTATGGAAAAGAAGCCACTTCCATAACTGGCGAAGTTGTAAATACACCAAAGCTCCCAGGAACAAGTGGAGCTTCTGTTTGGGAATTAAAGGAATCAACTGGCATAATATGGTCTCCTGAATCGGCAGCTCGTGTGATAGGAATTCAATCTTCCTACACCCATAGCAAATACTTTCGAGCAAAGAATTGGCTGGCAGTAGCAAAAGTGCTAGAAAAGGTAGATGTAAATATAGCAGAAGCGGTTAAGTCAAAAGTAAATGAAATCTAACAAGTCAATCAAAGTAACTTTAAAATAAGACATATATGGACGCCCCTTAAAAGTCAACTGGTTTTACTCTCAATTTTTTGTTTTTGTCCTTTATTCAGCTTATTGAAGCCAAAGTTATCCATGGCTC
>JAPHSW010000023.1 GCA_026196615.1 Gammaproteobacteria bacterium
ATGGCCTATATTATATCAAAAACTTGCAATTTTAGCACCTGTAATGAAAGAATATATCCTTACAAATCAAAGTGCTATGATTTATTCAGGTTCGACTAAGTATCATCCAGTATTAAGTAATGAATATTAATCATCTCATAGAATGAGAAATCAATTCTAATGAATGTATAAAAAAATTATTTCTCAGTTTCAGTCGAGCTTAAACACTCGATTAAACGTTTCACCTGTTGAGTACAACAGCCACTTCCCATTGTTGCATAGGTCTCTTTTCTTACTTCTCCTATGGTCATAGCACCATTTGCAATGGCATTAATAATATCCATCTTAGGAACATCATTACAGACACATAGATTGCGATCCAGGTTCTTCTTAAGATTTTCGGGAAGTTTATCCAGAGGATCTGAGCTTGGTTTATTTTTCATAATAATGAGGAGTATAAACTTCCATTCAAAGCATAGTCAAATAAAAGATTTAATGAAAGTAATTCAATTCTATAGAAACATTCTGGATATATGAAATATGATTTAGATATCATACAAATTTATTCATAATTAATGAGTAAGGTTTCTAATAAAATTCATAATTTTGTTAGAAAATGATGATTCATTATAAAAAAGTTTAATCACGGATGGTTTCAAACTTGAAGCCTCTCCTGGTGTTAATTTTTTCGCGAAAACCTCTTCAAACTCAGAAATAATCTCTTCAGAAGCTTCTATTTCACCTTCAAACCAATTATCCCAGCCAAACATGAGTTTTTCATCATCTTTACTTAATACAATTAGGTCATAATCTATGCCTGCATCAAATAGATCATATTTATATTTAATATGCCAGTCATTTTTTATGCAATAAGATATGATTTGATTCCAAAGTTCAGTTTCAACATTAATAACAACCATAACTTTCTAGGTTCCTTCCTATTTATTTAGCGGTGCCATGACTGTGTTCTCACTTGTCGTATTAACATTATTCCCAACATCGTAACATCAATTGCTTTATTTGTAAGAACAACCACACCTATCTTTTTTTGTTGATCTATTGCTATATAGGAAGCATAGCCACCAACCATACCATTGTGCCAGACAATAGTTTCATTACCAAAAAACTTCTCGATATAACCTGGTTGCATCCAACCGATAGTTGAAGTTGAATCCTTAGACAATTGCTGCATAGATTTTAATACCTCAGTAATTGAAGCTTTATTTTCTATATTTGCAATGATAAATTTCATCATATCATCAACATTGGAGTAAAACGCACCAGCTCCAAAAAGTGCACCAAACGTCCACAATTTTGCTTCCTTTACACTTGAAGAATAACCCTGTATAAGAGCATCTTTCATTTCTGTACTTAATTGTATTGATGTTCTAGTCATACTAAGTGGCTTTAAGAGTTTTTCTTTGGCTATGTTCTCCAAATCTTTTCCAGTAACAATTTCCAAAACATGGCCAAGCAAACCCATACCAAAGTTAGAATATTCAAATTTTCCAGGCTTCTGTTTCCCTTCAGTTGTCTCTAGATAGTTCAACACATCAGAGAATTTAATATGACTATATGGATTATCTAATAAATTATCCTTTCCCACTTTCTGTGTGACTATATCCATCAAAGCTTTCGGTACTTTGGGAAAACCAGCAGTGTGAGTAACAAGCTGGTGTAGTGTAACTTGTTTTGCTTCAGGCGATAAAGGATATTCTTTTCCTATTAATTCTCCCAAAGTGGATTCCATTTTAACTACTTTTTCTTCACACAAGATGGAAAGCAGTGACGCAGTAAATAACTTGCTAACAAAAGCAATTTGAAAGATGGTTGACTTACCGGGATTTTCTTGACCATAGCCTTTAATGAGTACTTCACTGTCCTTATAAACACCCAACACAATAGCTTGTGGTTCTTCTTTTTTTATAAACTTATCCATTTCTAAATCAACAGAAGTCATTAAGTTTTTATTGTCAGAAATATTATCTAATCGATATTTAAAATAAAGAAAAGCAACTAGTAAAAGTGTAACTACAGAGATAATAACGACTAACAACACTTTCATAATTTACACTCACAATCTAACGTTTATAACAAGCTAGACAAGAAAAAATCATCCCATAACTAAAGAGAGCATATTTTATTAATTTTTTATGTGTTTTCACAAAGTAGACCATATAGCAACTATACCCATTAAGTGACATAAACCAATTATTAAACAAATAATAGAGCTCCAGATCCAAAAGGTGGTGCTATTTTGCTTCACTTCAGGATGATTAGTTACAAATGGAGCTATTAATCCACCTATACCACGAATTAAGTAGATACTGGTAATTATTGATAAACCTAGTTTGAGAAAAGGCATATTAGGTAAAAGACCTGCCCCAGACCAAGCATAAACAGCCCAGATAATTAGCATAATAGTGATACTAAGTGTTATGAGCATAGGCTTAATAGATCCCTGTTCAGCCATCAGTGAGATTGCTTCTCCTGCTCCAAAAAAACGATACCAGCTTGGACCTCCAACGATCACACCAATATGTAAGACTGCTGCTAACATATTGAATAAACCTGCAACTATCAAAAAATCAAAATTCATGAAAGATATCCTTATTATTCGTATTCATAACGAGTGATTATGGTTTAGAACAATTCCATTTTTCACCCAATTTTTGTAATTTCAATCAAAAATCATAAATTTGGAGATATTCTACAACCTCAATACTGCACTTACTGGAAAATTAACAACATAGAGAATAATTTTACGAATAAAGCGTCTTTTTAGTTATTTGTAGTTAAATTTTTAGCGAATAAACTCAGTGAGTATCTCTTTCCAATGAATCAGAGGAAATATGTGCGCTGTTTTTTTCAAAACTCTTAGTCTACTATTAGGTAAAATTGAAGCTATTGTTAAGCATTTTTATTAATAATCCATATTCTAAAATAAGCAAGAGCAAGTATTAATTCTGTAACAACTGCAAGACCAATACCCATACCTACAAAATCTCGAGAAAATTCATATATACCTAAAATAGCTAAAGCAAACATAGAAATTGATAATCCAATACAAATAGCTTGCCTTAATTCAGAGGGTAAAGCATTTCGACCAAACCAAGAAAAAACTGCAATACCTAAAAAGAGCATTGCAGCCCTTCGAGATATAAAAAATGCTGACTCATGTTCTTGTATTTGAAATAAGCTAAATATTATTTCAGGTACAAACAAAAGAACTAAAAATAATATAGAGCAAATAGTTGCGGTTATGATACTTAATTTTCGAAATTCAAGCATATTCTTTCCTATATTGCCAGGTACGTTTAGGTATCATCATTTTTGCCATTTTATGAATTCTCTTTGTTAGTCGAAGGTGTCCACTTTATCGGGGGAAGTCTCTGATCCATTGAAAATTTTGGTTAGCAATTATTTACTATTTCGAATCAATTTTTTTTAAAAATTCACTTAAACTTTTTGAATCTATTGGATTAAAGGTCACAGGCACTGAATTTACTAGTTCTATTTTCTCATTAACAATTCTATAGTAGAAAAATTGACCAAGTATACGCTTTACATCAGGCCCAAAACTTTCCCCCCATGCAGAAAATACTAATTTGTAACCTTCATTTAGATTTAAAACAACCAAGCCATCAAGGATTTCGAAATCTTTTTTTGTAAAATTATAAGTATATTTTTCATCGTCATCTTTTATAGAAAACAAAGTTCCTGAGAAGTCTTCATTAATAGTTAATCTTCTATAATTGTGCTCATAACCAAACTCATAATTTTCCCAACCACCAATTAACACGGAAGAATCCCATGTTGCAGAAGCATTAATAGATATTAAAGATAAAAATAAATATAGATATTTTTTCATATGTTTTTTGTCGCTAACGCCTTGCTGTGCTGACCGCAGGGAGCTTGCGACCGAAGGTTCAGTACCAGCAACTTGTTATACCTTTATTGACCATGTTGCCCTATAGTTTTTAATGAAAGTTTTTGCACCAACAGTCATACTTTTTTTTGAAAGTGAATAGTTTGTTCTTAACAACTGACGTAATTCACTAGCTCTATCCTTATCTTTATATCTCGACTGATAATATTTCATATCAGATGTAATAATATGAGATATAAGCAAATGATAACTACATTCCATCAGCATCTCAATAAACACAAAATTCACCCGGATATCATCAACGTATGGTTTTATATAAAAGTCTGGTTGTGATGCAAATACTGTTGAATGTGAAAAATGACACAATAATTTCCAAAAATGTTTAAATTGTTCATTACTAGGATTTTTAATATTCTTTAAAATAGCATTAGAAAAATATAAATCTACACCATCCACCCATTTATCAAAAACTTCTGATTCGTTATTAACTGAACAATATTTAGCAATAATTAATGATTCAAAAGCATGGCGTATTAATGGTCTAGCAGCTCCCCATAAACCTTGTTTAGTTAAATGATATGCGGATATCAAGCTAATTAGTGACTTATGAAAACAAGGTGTAATAACTTTATTTACTGGACTAATCCTAGCTGCTACAGGACAATCAATTAGCCACATATATTGAGAAGCAAGTTCATATTGGTAATTAAAGCATTCTTTGAGTCTATTTATTTCTTTAGTACAATTTGATTCAATTTGTACATTATTATATTCCAATGAACTATTAAAAATATCTATAAATGTGTCGCTATCACTTCGATAATCCAACAAGCCGGTTTTATTATCTGATAATTCATTTTGATCTGATGATACCGAAGGATTTAGAAACCTTGGTTCGTCACGTACATTACTACGGTATTTAGTATTCATTCATTTGATTTATTTTGGTATAACGTTCAATTGAGAGTTCACAGGGACAAGGAAAGAGATGATTAATAATTCAAATCTCTACTAACTCTCAGAACTTTTTAAAAATCGCTGCGTCCCTGTGATACACTCCGATTGCTGGTTATATTGTATTACGACGATAATACCTTTTTTATAATTTCTGTTGCTAGCTCTTCATCTTCAAACAAATGTCGGTAAGCTGTATAATTTAGATTCCCATCATTATATTGTTTTTCAAAGAGTATCTGCAATCGCCAAGGATCGGGTGCTAACTTGTCAAAGTCGAAATCAATGCCACCAGTTTCTTGGGTTTTATATATATCTACACCAACTCCATGAGTAACATACATCCAGTTTGTACCTGGAATTGACTTCCGACCTCTGTATTCATTTTTTAATATGTCTTCTGCTTTCTCTAAATTAAAAGAATGAATAAGTAACTTCTCTGCCCAACTTCTTTGAGCATACCATAGAGGAATTAATTGTTTAATAAGTTCTTCGTTGCTCATTTTTTCTCTTGAAATATAACGAGGCTGTAGAATAACCTCTTTTTCCGTATTTTTTCATTCATTCCACAATACCGCATTCATAAACTGCTTTCAAATTTTGATAGTAATAATCATCCGTATTGATATCATTTTGTAGGAATAATGGAAGTAATAACCGATATGAGTACAAGAAGTGTCTACAATACTCTTTTGGCGTGAAATGATGCCTCAGCAGAGGCTATGTCTAAGCTTTTCAATGTTATGAACCAAACAGAACATCTGCCATTGAGCATTGACTTTTTTCTGTCCTCGAAGAGTAAAATAGTTCATACCTTTATTGCTCGTGATGTTACCAAATACAGGCTCTATGGTACCCAGCCGTTTGCTGTATTCTCTGCGCCCAAAAGGACTATCAATTTTATCCTTCATTCGATCAGTAAAATTCTGCTTTTGAATCGACTTATCATGCTGAAAAACAACTTGTCGCCCATGTGTTTTCACTTCTTTTTGCATGCATTGTTTTCTAAGAGAGCAGCTTCGACAATGTTTTAAATACCCTTCGAAACGATAATATAATTTATCTTTGATTTTATTATTTTTACTGCTTAACCACATGGGTTGCTGAGCGGGACAGGTGCAGGTTAACGTCTTTTTATCAAAATTAAAATCGGCTGGAACAAAACGTCTTTGCTTGATTTTGCTTCTTTTTCTTCGATTTTTTTCTTTCTCTTGAGTGTAAGTGGCACTTTGTGTGAATAAGGGATTTCGGCTTGCCTTCATAGGCCCTACTTTTGGCTAAATCCAGTATCAGCAATGTAGCTATCTAATTCTATTGTCGCTAAATAGGTCAAATTAGTTTCACTGTGAAAGCCACTGTCTGCAGTAAACTTTACGTGTTTGAAAACACGCTTGTCACCCAGTTTCTCTAGTTGTTCTTTGACTGCTTCAATTGCCGGTTGTAAGGTTTGTTGCTCTCCAACAGACCCGCAGGTACTTGCCTGTAAGATTATCTGGTGTTTATCATCACTGATAGCAATGCCATTATATCCCTGTATGGTACCTTTATTGGTGGTCATCTTGGCACTGCCAGGATCGGTTATGTTACTTTTTACTTCTGTGCCTTGACTACCTAATTTCTTTTCATGTGTGGCTAGAAAGTGTTTGATTTTATCTGCACTTTTATCCAGTTTCTCTTTTTGTTTTAAGTCATGCTTTATATCATCTTCAGTCAGTTCATCCTGGGCTCGATGACGGGCTAGTATTCGTTTGCTGGCACGACGGAGTTTATTTTCTTTTCGTTCTAACTCTTCAAAAGTACCACTCCATTCTTTGCTCGCATTGGATACAATTTTACAACCATCAATGGCAAACATGTGACGACCTATCAATCCTTCTTTATCACAAATCATCAGAATTTGTGTAAACAGTGGTTCTATTTGATCATGCATTCTAGCGACAAAACTGGCAATGGAGGTGTAATGTGGTTGAATGTCACCGCTGAGGCTCATAAAGGTAATATTGGTGCGACAAGCATCAGCAATACGACGGCTACTGATTAGGCCTCTTGAGTACGCAAATAAAATGACTTTTAGCATCGTTGAGGGTAAGTAAGCTGTCGCTCCTCCCTTATCATTATCATACCATTGATCAAAGGATGTTAAGTCTAGATGCTTATCAATGATATGAGCCAGTGCATATTCAAACGTACCGGGAATAATTTGTTGTGAAAAATCAATGGGGATGAATTTATTTTGATAAGACTCATCGGGTTTGTAGTGGGCCATTGGAGTCAATCTCGGTATGAATAATGTCTATTAGATCATAGTTGAGATCGACATTCAAGAGGTTATCATAATATTATCGTTAGTATTGATAGTAATCTTTAAATAGATATTTTGGAGTAATTCTACAGCCTCAACGTTGAAATCATGGTGGCGTCTTTTTGCCTACCATGCATTTCCTTGTTATAAATTATTTGACACTAAGTCATTGATAAAATCACTATATAGATCTTTCATTGGAAGCTCATAATCTACTTTTAACCTAGTTCTAACTGCTTGGACAGATTCACCAGTTTTAGGATTTATTGCATCTTTTTTGAAATCTTCCCAGTAAATACCAATACCACGCTTTTGCCAATTAGGAATTTCATTAAAATTAATTCCTTTTTGGAAAAGTAGTTCATTTTTATCTGATACAGAAACACCTGATAATTTATTAGAAACTTGTTCTGGGTCAATATTTTCCTTACGTAACTGCCAATAACAATGTGAATTTAATGCATTTCTGTGGGCATCTTCATTTCGCCATCGAAAATAATCAACAACTAGCTTTTTTGATGGTAGTTGAGATATTCGACAATCAAAAACGCCCATGTCATTTAATAATAAGCTAAATTTTGCACTTGCTTCACCTGCCAGAACTGAATTCAATTTTCTTTCTTTTCTATTAAACGTATCTTCATTGGGGTGAAATAAAAGTGATATTTCATCACTCTGTGTATAACCAAAAATTATCCTAAAGCCGCAGTCCATAAGATGTTTTACAGTTTCAACCATAATATCTCTAAACTTTATATCATAGGGAGCTTCAAATTGATGAACTTCTTTTGTTAAGCGAGTAAAACAACGACCATCAATCCTAGCTACCATATAAACACCTGGCAAAACACAAATATCATTTGTTGTTTCAAAAACACGCATTTTTTTGTCTAAATCATCAAATTTCATCTTTCCACTCTTTTACACTAAACATGTTATCTTCTAAGGAAACGTAATAAAGCTCATCAAACCCTTCCTTAAAAGTTGGTATTTCTAATTTATTAAATGTTCCTTTGATACCAATTTCAGGAATTTTTTCTTTGCCTTGTCGCTTAGAGTTTCTTTGAATACATTCATCTATTTTAGATTGAAAATAATATCCTACAATATTAAACTTTCCCTTCTTGAAGGTGTTAATATAGTTTTTTCTTTCTTTAACTGTTGGGTTTGTATTATCAATAACCACAGATTGCTTAGCATCTATACAAGCGTTTAGTAAAATTAATTCTCTATTTCGTGTTTTCAACATATCCATATTTAATCGTAAATGAGTAGTATAGAATTTCTCTAAGAAAAATGTTGATTTCCCACTAGCTTGTAGACCAATAAAAATAATACCATTCATATATGTTTCAATTCTTTACTTCTTTTATAACTAGGTTTAGATCGACTCTTGTTTAAAAAGGTTAGATCGATTCGTGTTAATCTTTTTTTGATTTAATCAATTATACTTATTATTTATCATAAATATGTCAGTATTAACTTACTTAGTTATCTATTTTTGTTGTTTTCAAACTGAGTTAGTATTTTTAAAAATCATATTTATCCATCGAACATTTAAAATAATATCTTATATTTATCAGCAACTTACAATGCCATCAAGTCAGTTTTTTTCTATTTAAGTATTATTTCGTACATCATCAAACATTCTAATTGAATATCATTCTCATATTGATCTTATTGCCCACTACACTCTATTTAGTCGAACCTGAATAAATCATAGCACTTTGATTTGTAAGGATATATTCTTTCATTACAGGTGCTAAAATTGCAAGTTTTTGATATAATATA
>JAPHSW010000088.1 GCA_026196615.1 Gammaproteobacteria bacterium
ATCACGGATTAAATAGATCCGTCAATTTCCCTTGGTAATTAGCGACTACGACAGAATCGCTTGGTAATTAAAGTACGACAAAATCGCTTGGTGTTAACATGCATGAATTGTATTAGTCCCGACTTAATCTGACACTTCAGCTTGACTAGAAGAGAGTTACCCGTTTTGATAAAGGTGTCGAATCTTTATTTCAAAACAAAAGGAAACTCTCTAATGTTATATACTAACAATCCTATCATTAAACATAAAGCTGGATTATTGAACTTAGCCGAAGAGCTCGGAAATGTTTCAAAAGCCTGTAAAGTCATGGGTGTATCACGAGATACATTTTACCGTTATCAAGAACTTGTTGAAGATGGTGGTATTGACTCACTCATAAACAAAAGCAGACGTGCTCCTAACCTCAAAAATCGAGTAGATGAAGCAACAGAACAAGCAGTACTTGCTCATGCACTTGATCAGCCAGCACACGGCCAAGCCAGAACCAGTAATGAGCTGCGTAAGAAAGGAGTCTTTATATCTGGTAGTGGTGTTCGTTCTATCTGGCTTCGACATAATCTAGAAAACTTTAAAAAACGTCTGAAGGCACTTGAAGAAAAAGTTGCCCAGGATGGTATTGTTCTCAGTGACGCACAAGTTGCAGCACTTGAGAAGAAAAAACATGATGATGAAGCTTGTGGAGAAATAGAAACAGCACATCCTGGTTATCTGGGGTCACAAGATACTTTTTATGTTGGCAATCTCAAAGGTGTTGGTCGTATTTACCAACAAACGTTTGTTGACACCTACAGCAAAGTGGCCTTTGCTAAGCTCTATACGACAAAAACACCTATCACCGCAGCTGATATGCTCAATGACAAGGTTTTACCTTTCTTTGAGCAGTACAAACTACCTATGTTGAGAATTTTAACTGACAGAGGAACAGAATATTGTGGTCGTGTTGAGCAACATGATTATCAACTTTATCTAGCGATTAACGATATTGATCATACTAAGACTAAAGCCATGTCACCTCAGACTAATGGCATTTGTGAACGCTTCCATAAAACAATCTTGAATGAGTTTTATCAGATCACTTTTAGAAAAAAACTTTATTCATCAATGGAAGAATTGCAAAAAGATCTGGACGAATGGATGGAAAATTATAATAATGATCGAACTCATCAAGGAAAAATGTGTTGTGGTCGTACACCACTAGAAACTTTACTTGATGGTGAATCGATTTGGGCAGAAAAAAATTTAGCTCAAATCTAAACTGACAGACACCTTAAAAAAATGGGTAACTGTCAGATCAAGTCTGAGTCACTACACATGAATACTACACATGAATACTATTTTCATGCAACTTTATTTAATCTAACCTTAACTATTTAAAAAATCCCGAACTCTTTTGCTTACTTCTGGAGTTCTTAAATATCCATAAGACTTATGGTGATTATGATTGACTTCTTTTGTTTGTTCATCTACAGTCGAGAACTGATTCAGAACAATATCATCCTTAACCTTCACATCAGATTTGTTAGGTTCATAATCATCAGATAAATGTGAATCCACAGATACAATATCTTTAGGATCAGCATAGTTATCCCATTGACTGACTATAGTTGGGGTTCTCACTCGATTATCACCCGCATATTCTCTTTCTAATTTAATTTGAGTTTTTACATGAGAGACACCCAATGGTGAACCAATGGTCACAAACTCAATTTTTTGAAAAGCATTTTTATACTGTGAATCTTGACCTAAATCTCTTAAAACATCATAGGAAATAATTGTTCCCATAGAATGAGCAATAAGTAATATTTCATGATCTTTATGCAAGATTAACTTTTCCTTTAATTTATTTTGCAGAACTGTCCGAGCTAATGCTGTTGTTGAAGTATTATTATCCACAGGAATACATGTTGTCGGTGAGTAATAAAAAGCCAAATCTTTTAAGGTCTTACCAATGGCCCAATTAGTAAATTTATCCATACCTAAACGTTTATGAATAAAATCAATACTACCTCCCGTTAAATTTTCAGCTCCTCCCCGAATACTATCCCAAAAGCCATCCTTATGTTCAGAAAATTGTGTTTCCTTTGCTTCAGTATAAGGTTCATTATTATATAGGTCATCAAAAGCAAATGCTTTTTCATTATGCAAAGCATTTTTATACAAAACATCTGCCCAGTAAACCATATCAAAATCAAAGCTGATATTTTGATTTAAATTTTTATGTAAACCTTCTTTAATTGATAACTCCCACCATGATTTTAAAATATTTTCAGGTGGTTTATTCGCGAGACCGTGTATACCTATAATAATTTTAGACATAATAAATCCTGTTTATTCATATATAATTTTAAAAGAAATAAAATGGATAAGTTGCGAAGGAAAAAGTGAAGCTCCTTGTTTTGCAATACAGCATAACCATTTCACTTAAGTGATTAATTTCATGATAGGTAGCTCATTGAAATTTTTCAAATTATCAATAAAAATTCTTTATTTTTTAGTCATCATACAAAAAGACTTACTCAAAAATAATACTGGCTTTAGATAATTCAGACATTCCAAATAATTCACAACGTCCCGTTATGTAGAGTTTTACATGTAATTGTGAAACGGCCGCATCTAATAACAGTTTATAGATTTTATCAGCCCCATGAAGATTATAATGGAGATAAAATTTTTCCTTATCTTTACAATCACTTGGGCTACTCTTAGGTGTTGCATGAATGATAAATTTACCATCAGTGGTTGCCACAATTTCTTTAATCAGACTTGAGCTAGTCCACCCAGCTTCAGAAAAGGCTGGCTGAATTGTAGCTAAGAAAGTGATAATTGATAGATATATAAATTTTCTTAACATTAAGTACTACACTTTATTATTGGTTCTTAGTTATCATTATTGTAAGGAAGTATTTCTTTTTCAATATTTTTGTATAGTTCACCAACCCAGGAAGAATAATGTTTTGCATCATATTTCAGTTTCTCAATACGAGGATCACTCGGTGAAATAATAACATTAATATTGCTCAGCCCCGTCTCTTTTGTCAATACAAATAATTCTTCTATAGCACTATCCCCCATTGCTAGACAGCCAACCGAAACAGATTTACCATGAATAAAAATATTTGTGCCGGGTTCATCTCTACCCTCTTCACTAGCATGCTTCTGGTCAAATTGATTGGGATAGTTCAGCTTCATTGATAGATGATAGGCGCTATTTGGGTTTAGAGCAACAATCTTATACAAGCCTTCTGGTACTTGTTTATCACCTTCGCGTAGTTTTGGGCCATTAATACCACTAAGCTTTTTAATATCATAGTTTCGAATAAATGAATATTGAGTATTATCATTCGCTGCCCATATTTCAAATGTACTTTTATCTTTTATTGCTAAGAAAGTTACTTTTTTAGGAGGGTATGAAATTCCTGCCTGATTAAAAAATGGTTTTAATCTCTTTCTAGCTTTTACACCATACAAATCAATGATTTCTTCTGTTGTTTTTTTCCCAGTTACTTTTTTAGCAATTGGCACCCAATAACTCCTTCCAAAAGAATAAACTAAGATTAATATCATGAATGTAAAAAGTACAACAATGCAATATTTAGTTATCATAAGTAGACTTAATGTATTTTACACTGGAATATTCACGATTTCTTTGTTGAACATCTCACTACAAACAAAGCAAAAAGTTGGAATATGTATCCAATATGAATGATTGAAATTAAAACACTCCAGGATATTTTATGGGTTTTAAATGAACGTTCAAATAATTTTGACAACAAATATTCTGCTGGAAAATGTGCAATAAACATATAATTACTCGATGTAAGAATAATATTAAATCAAATAAATCTGTCAATTTAGTGAGTAAAATATGATGAATTATGTAACAAATATGGTGCACAGAAATACAGAGTCTTGATCACATAAGAGTGGTTAATACTAATTTTAACTTTAACGATATTTTAAATAAGAAGGTAAGTATTATTATAAGAAATGGGCTGGATTGTTCTGAAAAATAAAATTTATTCCCTCATAACAAGGGAATAAGGCTTGTTTGAATTATAAGGGCATCATACTCATTTTTGAGTCAGCTTTTAACTTTGTAATTAATGGCACATCATTGATCATTTCAATTGTCAGAGTTTCAAATGAATCACTTTTAATAGAAATACTACGTCCCTCTGCACTCATGGTCATTGACTCATTCACATCAGCACTGACATTCGCAACATTTCCAGAAATATCAATTTTTACATTATTACGAGAGTATTTATAATTATCTGATACAGCCCAACTTTCTTTGGCCATTGTAATATATTCTTGCTTTGAAGCAGTAATGGTTTCGGAAGCTCCAGCCATTGTGACTTTCATTGTCATTTTTACATCATCACTAAAAATATTTGCTAGTTTTTTAGCATCCTGAGAAGAAATTGCTTTATCAATAACATCAATTAAATTCATAACATCATTTTTTGTGATGTCTGATGCAAAAGTGTTAGATAATAGACTGGTAAAGGTTAAAAAAATAAATAGTTGTATGATTTTTTTCATTATATCCCTCAATATAAGTTAGTTATTCCATAAATCAAACATAATAATAACAAAAAAGACAATATTGTTCTATCTAATTATTTTTTGTATATTGATTAAAAACTTTCCATCCTAACCCAGAATAGCGCTGTACCTTTCTTCGTACACCAATATTCCAAACTGATTTATCACTCCAAACACTTAATTTTTGGCTTGCTCTGGTGATTCCTGTGTAAAGTAATTCACGAGATAAAATTAAACTGTCTTTCTCAGGTAACACTAATCCCACATGAGAAAATTCAGATCCCTGGGTTTTATGGATGGTCATAGCATAAACTGTTTCTACTTTTGGTAAACGTCCTAAACTTAACCACCGAATTGATTCATTATCTGGAAAAACCGCCTGTAGTTTTCCTTGTTCATTTAACCATAAGAATCCTGTATCACCATTATAAAGTCCGACATTATAATGATTTTCAGTAACCATTATAGGCCGTCCTGGATAATATTCATTTCTTGATGTGATTAAACCTTTTATCCGAAGATATTGTTCAATGATTTCATTTAGACTATAAACACCTTGTTCACCTAGTCGTGTTGCGGCTAAAAAACGAAATTGATTTAATTGTTCAAACATATTTTTTAAAGACTGAATATCAGACAAATTCTTATTTTCAAAAAGCGGCACATAATAATCATCAACCATTTGTTCAATCCATTGATTAAATGAATAATCAGCAACTCTTTCAATCTGTTCTTTTCCCTGCTTTAATAATATCCAGCTTTCATTCGCATTACCACCAATCACTTGTCTGGCTAATTGACCTATTTCCCCACCGCCATCAAAACGATGACTTTTTTGTAAAACCGTAAGGTGATCAAGATTAAGAGTATTTTTTTTTGAATCCAACACTGGAATATGACAACCAGTTAACTCACTAATCTTCTTACTACTGTCAATGGTATAGCCTGGTATCTGTTTTGGAGCTAAATCAGCTAAAATACTTCCAGCAGCAACAGATGGTAATTGATCTGCATCACCCAGCATAATAATTTGACAATGCTCATCTATCGCTCTCATTAAACGAGTCATTAATGGTAAATCGATCATCGAAATTTCATCGACCAGAATTAAATCAAAGGGTAACTTTCTGGTTTCATTAAATCGAAAACTATGTGAACCATGTATGACACCTAACAGTCGATGCAAAGTACTCGCAGTATCAGGAATACTGTTCAAGGTTTCGATTGAAGTCAGCTTATTTTTCTGTAAAACTGATTTTGCTTTTTGAATGGACTCATTCAACCTTTGAGCCGCTTTTCCAGTGGGAGCAACCATTGCTATTTTTAAGGTGTTATCAGAAAGTGATTGTAAAGCAGCTAGAATTTTTGTGACCGTAAATGTTTTTCCAGTTCCTGGACCACCTGCAATAATCGTAAATTGCCGGAGTAAAGCATTTGCCACAGCAATTTTTTGCCAGTCTAATTCATCAGTTATTCCAGAGTCTATTTTAACTTCATGAGGAAAAAGTCGCTCAATCACTTGTCGAGCTTGCTCCATTTTTTGTTCAATATCCCGTGCTTCAAATTGAAAAGTGCTTTTATTTAATAAAGTATGGATTGCAGCACCTAATTCATTTTCAAACTGCCAATAACGTCTCAAATAAAGTCGGTTATTTTCATAAACAAGAGGTTGTTTATCTTCCGGAGAAAGAGACAGGTTGGATAAATATTCATGCCATTCATCCAGGATTGGAAAGTGATAGCCTTCTTGATTTTCATCCAAATTTTGCCAAAAGACAGTTTCAATATCACTTTGTGCTTCTTCATCCAGTTTCAGGCATGTATGTCCATTTCTCAATGCTTCTGAAGTCGCCATAATGGAGTGAAAAAATAAATGATCCTGTTCTTTATTTAATGATTTACAGATTTGACGTGCTAAAAAATAATCAATGGACTTTATATCTCTCAATCGACTCTGGCATTGATAAAATGTTTTATACATTTTGAGACTCCTGTTTCATGGAATCTTTTTTTGTGTCACCACAGAATAATTTATCAAGCTCCTTCAATAATTCAGAGCTAATATGAGTACTAAAAATTCCTCTTTTTGGATCAGGCCTATTCTCTGAATCTAATTCAGGAGTCATTCCTCTTAAGTAAAGGTAATGGATACCACCAAAATGTTTTTCTGGGTCATAATCCGTTTTTCTTGATTTCAAATAGCGATGTAAAGCCAGACTATAGAGCAAATATTGCAGGTCATAATAATTATCTCGAACATTTTTTTCCAGAGCACTTTGTTCATAATCATCTAAACAGTTGCCGAGGTGTGTTGATTTATAATCAACAATATAATATTTATCTTGCCACTGAAAAATCAAATCAATAAAGCCATGCATCATCCCTTGCATTGCTTTGTTTCCAGGTAATTTTATCGGATTAAATTGATAGTTGTTTTTTTGCTCTTTATCCTGGTTCAGTCGCTGCTGACGATGTTTTACCAGTAGTTCTCCTAATTTATGAGGCTTTACATGCTCCATAGGAAAATAAAATTCTGTTTCTCTTAGAGTTTGAGACCATGATAACTCATTGAGCTTAAGCACCTTAGTATGACCAGATTGAACACCACATTCAAAACTGTCATTTAAAGGTGTAGCCAGGCAAGCTTCTAGCCAGAAAATTAATTCATCCTGCTGTGTCGCATCCAATTTTTCATTAAAACGACTTAAAGGACGTTCCAATGAGCGTTCCCAATGAGGTTGTGAAAAGTCTGTATGTTCCAGGATATCATGCAATAAATTACCTGTAGCAGCTCCTTTTGTCAGACTAAAACGTAGATCATCCTCTGAACCTGTTTGAGAACTCTCATTTTTGAGAAATTCATCTTGATCACGATCAGGCGTAGAAATCCCCCCATGACGTAGATTCCGAGTTAATGCTGAAAATGAGCTAAGCCACCAGTTGCGTTCAATACGCCCTGTAAATTGAGCAGGCGTCATTTCATGAGTCTTCTCAGCAGCAACATGACGAGTCACAGGAAAATCAATCTCATCAATTTGTTGAAGATGGATACTATAAATATCAGATTCTTGTGCTAAGAGTTGTGACAAACCTGTTAATAAATCATCATCTGCTGTTAATTTTAAAGTTTGACCTAAAGGGGATAAATGATATTTGCTAAACGGAGCTGCACAAAGATAACAACGGTGTTCTGCCCGAGTAATAGCAACATAGAGCAAACGAACCGTTTCTGCCCAGGCTTCTTCACGATAAAGAGCAGTAATCTGTTTATCCTGCCCCATAAAATAATTCAACTGATATCCTTTAGAAACATCACGCTCATGATATTTTAAAAGATCAATATTTTTACTTCCAAATTTTGCAGGATCTTTATAGCGAGTTGAAAAAGGAATAAAAACGACTGGATATTCAAGCCCTTTTGAGCCATGCTGAGTAATAATACGAATTAAGTTTGCGTCACTTTCCAGGCGTAATTCAGCCTCAGCATTGACACTTTTCGCTTCTATTTGCTCTCTTAACCAGTTGAGTAGTTGTTCAGGTTGTCGATGTCTTTGACTAGCTTGTTGTATTAATTCTAATAGTTGGATAGCATTGGTCAGAGAACGTTCATGATAATTTGGGTGAGGAGTAAAATTCTGGTGCAGGAGTTTCAAAGCCATTGCCATAAAACCACGCTTTAGCCAGATTTCACGTAAATCATAAACTTGCTCACGAACCATTTCCCATTGTTCTTCATTTTCTTGCAAAGCATAAAGTTGTTCTGTATCACAACCTAAAAAACGTGTAGAGAGTGCAGCTACCAAAAGACGATCATTTTCCAGTTCAAGAATACCATAAAGAACACGTTCAAGTTCAGTAGCTTCTTCACTAAAAAAAACATTATCATGAGTACTGAGATAAACCGATGAATAACCAGCCAATCTTAAAGCATCCTGGATATGAGCTGCTTCTTTCTTATCTCTCACAAGAACGGCAATATCCTGTTCCTGAAGACTTCTATCGCCAATTTGGGTATTGTCTTCAAGTAACAATTGATGAATTTCACTAGCACACCAGCTCGCAATAACGGTACAGAATGTCTGATTCATTTCTTCTTTTCTGCTGCGAGCTGGACGATAAGCTTCATTAAATGGAAAATGGATCAATTGTAATGCCGCTTGTTTATCATCACCTATTTGATTATTGCTTGTCACATGAGTTATCAGTGGTTTTTTATCGGCCTGACCTGCTGAGTTAACAGGAGAGTATTGGATATTGAAACCAAAGACATCTCTCCCTTGCTCATCTAAGGGTGCACCATGAAAAAGACGATTATAGGCATTGATCATCCCAGTACTGGAACGCCAATTAGTATCCATCACCCATTGATATTCGGTGTCAGAGCGGGCTGAAAGGTAAGTAAAAACATCACCACTACGAAAAGCATAGATTGCTTGTTTGGGATCACCTATCAGATATAAAGCGGTTGGCGTCTCATCTTGATCGCTATGGTTACTTTGATAAATTGCTTTGAGAATAGCATATTGATTTGGGTCAGTATCCTGAAATTCATCCACTAGAGCAACTGGATACTGGTTTCTTATTAAATTTGCCAAACGTTTTTGATCAGAAGCAAGTGCATTGGCAAGTTGGTTAATCAAATCATCGTAGTTCATAACTTTGCTACGCTGCTTGGCCTGATTGATTTTTTTCCTAATCGCTTCTATACCTTGACTGGCAATTTGATAACTTTTAGATTTTTCTATATCCTCTTCAATACGTACAGCATCATCTTTCAATTGTTTTATAGGTTGAAAAAGTTCAATCAACTGTTGTTTTTTATCGGGGTCTTTTTTAGGAAATCGACCACCATGAAAAACATTGCTGGCTGATTTTGACATGACTTGTATTTTAGGAAATGACTCTTCAGTCCTGGTGTGAAGATCAAAATAATCACTACTTAACCACTGCATCAATTCATTCCACTCTTCAGTTCTTATATCTTTTTGCTTATGTGAGTCAATAAGTTCTGAAAAAACCAGTATCTGATTATCTTTCAAGTGCTGCAGGGCCAGAGCTTTTTGTTTCTGAAAATTTTCCTGAAGGTATTCAGGACTATTGGTTTGCACAGAAACATTCGATGATAGGATTTCATAAAATGCCTGACGAAAAGTTTCTGGTGTTGCCCAGCTTTGTACCAGTAACTTATAGTCAGCACTTGATGTTTGCTTTGCAAGAATACGATACCAATCCCGAACCGCATCAAGTTCGATATCAGCAGTATCGGTTTCCATTTGCACATTAAAAGAAACACCACTACTGAAGGCTTGTTGTGATAAAACACGTTTACAAAAACTGTGTATGGTAAAAATGGCTGCTTCATCAAGATGCAAAAGCGCATTATGTAACACAGGATACACATCCTGAAGAGAAAATTGTTCGGTGAGTGATGCAAAAAAGCAATCATCTGGATCAAAGTTTCCCCAATTTTCCAAAGCATATCTGATTTCTTTGGCAATACGGCCTCGTAATTCTTCTGTTGCTGCTCGGGTAAAAGTCATAACCAGAATATTTTTGACATCCATCTTACGTTCTAATAATAAACGTAAATAGATACGGGTAATATTATAAGTTTTTCCCGTTCCAGCACTGGCCTCAATTAAATGACAACCCATCAATGGTATACTTTCAGGAAAAAGAGGCTGACACATAGTTGGCTCCTGAACCAAGTCAGATGTCAAATCAGTCATTATGACTTTCCTCCTAATTCAGATAACATCATTTCATGACGCTTAGAATAAAGAGGTGAATAGACTTTTTCTATACGTTCTTGCCAATACTTTTCCCATTGAGGTTCTTCTGAACTGTCCCCCCAAAACCAATTCATATAAGGATCACTACCCAGGCCTTGTGTTTGAAAATCATCAGACCAGAAAACAGAGAATCCATAGTCGCTAAGAGGCTTATTAATAAGATGTTTTTGACCAAGAATTGCATTCAATAATAAGGGTTTCTGCATCCCTTCTTTCCAGCACTGAATTAATTTTGATAATTGTTCTCTTGCCCAATCAGCCGAATCAGGTTCAAAATTAATGCTTAGAATAGACGATTCACCATTCCCTTTTTTATCACCACGAAAAATCCCAGTGGTACTGATATTTTCAAGCATGATTTGCGCGAGCAAGTGATGCAACCAAAGTCGTATATCATCTTTCCCTTTCGGACTTGCTAAACGCCAGAAAAACAGGCGATTACCCAGTAGTGGTAATTCAGCTTGCAAGGTCACATTATCTATTGTTATTTCAACTGATTTTATGAGTACTTCATTGGTAATATCCTGTTCTATTTCAGATTGAACATATTGGGCAAAACCAATTGCCTGTTCCTGCCATAGTTCTAAATCCTCATTGGTATTTGGCGTATCAGGTAAAGTCCCATTCAGTTTAAACCCCGTCATGAGATCAGTAATCTGTTTCTCATTGACATCATTTGACAGTACTGTTTTTATTAAGGCATCTTGAATTAGATAACGATCCAGATGATTACTAACGAAAGGTTCACTATCATCAGGTGTCATTAAATCTTTTTGTTCAAAAAATAAGCCCAGGCGATTTTGAGCAAAGGCTTTCGATGGGTGATCGAAAAACTGAACCAGTTGTTCTATTGTTATTATTAATTCATCAGAAGAGGATAATGCCATTACTTCATACACATTATTTCTAAATTTTCCTGGCTCACTAAGTTTTAACCAATGAGCATTAAAGCTTTTCCATTTCATTACTGAGTTTTGATAATTTGCTTTATTGAAAGCCTGTAATGGCACTTTGAAAAGTTGCCCTGCTGACTCTTTTAAAGCACTATCTGAAGAGAGAGACCAGCCATAACCTTTCTCAAGATAATCCATTAACTCCTGCAAAACTAAAGAAGGCTCACGAGTATTATTCGTTTTAATATCATGACCTTGATAGCTTAGATAAAGCTTATCCCGACAAGAAATGATCGCTTCCAGAAAAAGATAACGATCATCACCTCGTCGTGATCTATCTCCTTTTCGTGCTGGTTCCATAGACATTAAATCAAAACCCATTGGCTGTCGTTGTCTTGGAAACTCACCATCATTTAAACCCAGTACCGCTATGATACGAAAAGGTACACTACGCATGGGAACCATCGAACAAAAAGTAACCTGCCCTGCCATAAACTGTCGACCAGGTTCAGGCTGACTAAAATGGTTGGACAAAAAATCACGAATAATATTTAGAGGAACTGCTTTATCATAATGGGCATGACTAGTATATTCACCCAGATCATCAATGGCCTGCTCTATAATTTTCTGGGCATTGACATCTATAGGCAATGGACTGAACAAGTTGTCTTTTATCTGCAATAAAAACTGTTTCCATTCATTCGGCTTACGTGGTGTCTGAAGTTCTCTGGCATAGCTTTGCAATTGTTCCAGTAGCTCCAAATAACGTCCTAATAAAAGAGCCTCATCACCTTCCACATCAGGTAATAATAACTGTTCCTGATACAGCATGTTTTGATCACACTGAGCAAAACCTAAGAGTAAACGCTCCAATCCCTGCTGCCAGGTAAATTTATCATTATAGTGTTCGGATTGATTCTGTTGAGAATTATGCTGTTGTGACTGAAAGTTTTCTTCGTCTTTAATATTAGAGTCTGCAATAAGAATCTGTGCTTTATGCTTTGCATTCAATCCCCAATGGATTGAAGCATGATTCACCCAACGTTCTAGCAACAATAAATCATCTTCTGAAAAAGAAAATTTTTGTTGCAGAGCTGGTAAACGTAAATAGCCTAGAATTTGACTAACCTGAAAACGACTGTCTGGTAAATCCAGCAAATCAATAAAAGCCTGAACCAACGGTTCAGAATCTTTTAGCGTTCTATCGGCAATAGAACAAGGGAGTGGTGGAACCTGTTCACTCCAGTCATTCCAACCATGAGCAAACACTGCATCCACATAGGGCGCATAGTCTTCAACATTGGGACACATAACCAGTATATCTTTTGGAGTCAGGCTTTCATCATTATTAATCTGGTGCAGGAGCCAATCATGCAAGGCCTGAATTTCACGCAATGCACTATGTGCTGAAGCTAGAAAAATACTGTCATCAATATGTCTTTGAGGTGCCTCATCAGATAGGCGGCGAACATCATGCAAATTGAGAATATCTGTTTGAATTTTTTGTAAAACAGTCGCTTGTTCACCCTTCTCATATGACAGCTCTTCGGGTGACTCATACACAGGTATTTCAATACTGGTATGTTCTTGCAGGAGATATAAGAAATCTTTCCCCTGAGTGCCCAGATTTGACAGTAGAGGGTTATTCAGATCTTCATCTATAATAGGGACATCACTGCTATTTAACCAGCGATAAAACTGCTCCCTGGCAAGTGCCTTATCCGTTTTTAAATCACCCCAATATTCCACACAGGGATTCAGATGAAAAAAATGAACCTGTGTCTGTTTACCCAGTTCACTTAAAAACTCCAGCCATAAGGGTGGTAGAGTATTGATACCAAATAGGCTAATACGTTCTGGTAAATGGCATTCATCTTCTTCCAAAGTGAGCATTGCTTGCTTAAGCAAGTTGATAGGGTGCAAGGGATCTTGTTCAACAAGCAACTGCCAAAGAAATGCCTGCCATTGCTTTACATTATTATCGCTTGAAAGAGGTTCTAAATGACCTTTTTCCCATGCAAGTAGCCAGTCAGGCCGAAAAATAAGGTATTGCTCAAATAAATCCGCAATCTGGCAAGCAAGCTGAAATCGTTTCTCTTCATCACCCTTTGCTTCTATTACTAATTCTTCTTTCTTAAACCAGTAGTCCGTGGCCTCCTGACACACTGGGTTACTCACCACCGCATCACTGGCCAACAAATCATGTATACGCCAGCTCATGACTTCACGAGTGTAGCTTGATTGTTCAGGAACCTGATCTTTTCCAAGCACTGCACGAATCTGGTTCCAAAAAAACTGCATGGGTAAACTAAAGTTCAGGTTCATGCTGATACCACGACTTTCAGCCAGCTTCAAATTCAGCCAGTGTTGCATTCCTTTGCTTTGTACCAGAATAATTTCTTCGCTGAGAACATTATAATTGCCCGTTTGCATAACTCGTTCAAGTAAAAAAACTAAATTTTCTAAACGATTGGCGGGATAGATATTAATCAAGCGGATTCCTGTTTTGAGCCATTTTGAGTTAATGATAATATCAAACAAAATGACCGCAGTGAATCACTACTCTTCAATTAAATGTATTAGGCTTATTCAGCACCTTTATCATTAATCAATAAAATGATTAATCATTCCAGTTCTGAATATTTTTTTGATGGTTTCACTTTTATTTTTACAACCAAATTTGGCAAAAATTTTACAGCGGTACTTCTCAATGGTCCGATAAGACAAATTAACCCGATCAGCTATTTCTTGTGAGGTATAAGCCCATATGATTAATTTTATGATCTCTACTTCTTTGGGAGAAATGATTTGCTCTTTATCACCAGCCTGGAATACGGTAATTGAGCCATTGGCGTGTATAAAATAACTATCAGATTCATTTTTGGTAAAACTAAGATTAAGTAGTTTGGCGACCACTTCCCCTTTATCAATAATATTGATACGCTGGTATAAGACATTAAATTTAAATGTCTTTTTTATACCGGTATAATTAATAAAATTAACATCTCGCTCATAATTTAAAATACCGTATAAAACATCAGACAGCTCGAAATCACTATCATGCTTCCCCATAACCTCATCATTATGATTCACATTCAGTAACTTTAGAGCTCTGGCATTGGCATAGAAATATTCACCATTAATTAATTTAACGATGGTCGCCCCTTCGAAGTCATCGAAAGTTGCATGCAAGAAAGTCAAATAATCATTATTAAGGATCACAAATCAACCCATCGACTGCATTTGCTATTTATTGAATTGACTGTCAAAAAATAATGAAAATTCACGTTAATTTGCACACAAAACCTTTATCAGAAATTAACCTCATTTTGAGGCATAGATAATTCAATATGATATCAGGAATACTTTTTTTTAAAATGGTGATAAACACCCCACTGTGTAAGATTAATCCTACACAATATACTCAATAGATAATTAAGAGGAGGTAAATGCCTATTTCAGGGTAAAAAGAGCCATATAATCAATAAAATTGATCAAACAATGGCTTATGCTGGACGTCGATTTAATTCAGCATTGATGATTTGCGACTGTGTAATCAAACGGATTGATTCCGCATCAAAGGGCTTCCTTAACATCAATAAATTATGCCGTCTGGTTTGTAATACCTTATTAACTTCAGCAAAAGTATATTGTGAATATGCCGTGCACAAGATAATCTGTTGTTCCGGATATTTTTCCCAGATTATTTTAGTCGTTAAAATACCATCCACCTCAGGCGGAATTTGCACATCGATGAAAATCACATGATACGGCTTGCCTGACTCAAAAGCTTCATCTACCTTGCGCAAAGCATCACTGGAAACATGGGAATAATCTATTTGCATTGATTTGAACAGATAGTGATCATAGCGATCATCCGATTCATAGCCGAGTATATTTTCAGTAAGTTCATGCATTTGATCAGATAAAGGGCTACGATTCATAGATAATACGCTTTTATAGCTGCTACGAACATTTTCATTATCATCAACAACCAGTATTCGTGCTTCAACTTCTGATAATTCACTATCGGTAAGAGTCTCGTATTTGCTCATTTTTTTCCTCAAATAGCGCGTTATTAAATCAAACTTGTCATATTAAATGGAGTTAGATTAACTGACTTTCAGGCAAGAAAAGCCAAATAATCACATTATTTTACCTGTATTCTTTAGTAATACGATGGGTTTATATAAAAAAAGTCAGATTTTTTCAGAATACTCTTCTGCTTTTTTTGCAACAATTTACAATAAACACTCTTGATCCAAAGGAGCTTCTACTTAACTTTCAGAGTTTGTTAATCCATGTCCCAGATTCTGAATCGGCCTCATAGAGGGCAAAGCCAGATAATTTCACCATAGATGAACCAGTATCAAGCCTCGAATAAAGACGACGATATTCACAGCCAAACTCATCCCCCTCTTGATCTTTAGTTGGTACTATTAATATTTTACTATGATCCTTTTTAGCATCTGCATAACCAATTGACCATGAACACCATTTAGAATTTAAAGAATTCGGTGTTGCTAAAAACAAAAACCAGGAGTTTTCTATTATCTTATTCTTGAGTATATCGGTATCTACCTGAGAGGGTTTATCTGGCAATTCTATACTCTGGCAGTCGATAGAAAGTGACCAGCCATCTTCGACTATCAACGTTTGCAGCCCATTAGCTAAATCACTGTCTTTATGGCTATGGCATAAAAACGCCGTTTGTTTCTTATGAGTCAACTTCTCAAAAAAGGATTGTTCCATTGCTGGGGCAGGTGTTCTGCTGGCAGCCTCCCTTAAATCACTGATTAATATTGTCACTATATCACCATTTAATAACCGACTAACGCCTGACAGCGTTATAATAAATATTTGTCTCTATCATAATCAGATGAACTACTTTGTGAAAGGGTAGTAAACACTCCACTTTGTAAGATTTTTCCTACATAAATCACTTAATATCTCTTTAGACGTGAGATAGACAAAAAATATTGCAGAAACAATTCAGGGAAAATACAACGACATTACTCTATACTAAAACTATCTAGAGAGATAAAGGACAATTGATTCAATGTCCAATAAACAGATAGTGAAATTCTCAATTTTACGCAAAACAATTCTTAGTATCAGCATTGTATGGAGTTCTATTGTATCGGGAATAATATGTGCTGAAAGACAACCTTATCTTTATGCCAGCGATGTCCTTAAAGAAAAAACAAATAATCCAACAAAAGCAAAACCATTCACATTTCAAAATCAGCCAAACTCTTATCAGCCTCAGTACTCCTATCCTCCACCTACAAAAAAAATGGGCAGTAACCCATTTTTTAATCGAGAACATAACTATCAGTTCCGTTCTGATTCAGGAATCAGAGACTATTCTGATTTCCCTGTGAATAAAAATAACTACCATTATCCTCCTCCAATACAAAAACCTGGCAGCAATCCATTTATTAAGTAAAATTAAAAATAAATTCACAGGAAGATTATAAATATGATCGCCACTCAGAATAAAAAAAATCTCACCTTATGGGGAAGAAAAATACTGAATCTTTTAGCCAATATCCTGGGTTTTATAATCCTTTTGAATATTGCCCTATATTTTTTTCAACCCAAATTGATTTTTATTCCCTATAAGACAATGAATGAAACACCTAAAGATTGGGGGCTGAAATATGAAGAGGTCTTTTTTCAGACATCCGATAATATCAAATTGCATGGCTGGTATATTCCACACAAAGATGCAAAACAAACGCTACTTTTTTTTCACGGAAACGCTGGTAATATTTCTCACCGAGGTGAAAGCATTAAAATATTCCACCGACTTGGACTCAACGTCTTTATTACTGACTATAGAGGTTATGGCAAAAGTGAAGGCCAACCCAGTGAAGATGGACTATATGAAGATGCCCGTAGTTCGTGGAATTACTTACTGACCCAAAAAGACATACAGGCTGACAGTATTGTACTCTTTGGACGTTCTCTGGGAGGCGCAGTAGCAACAAAACTTGCAACAGAGGTATCGGCAGAGGCTTTGATTCTTGAATCTACGTTTAGCTCTGCAAGTAAAATGGCAAAATCATTATATCCAGGACTATCATCACTGATCTATTTACGTTTTAACTTTGATAATGTAACAATGGTTAAACAAGTTCAAACTCCTCTGCTGCTAATGCATAGTCCAGATGATGAAATCATTCCTCTGCAACAGGGTCAAAAAGTATTTTTGGCTGCTAACCACCCTAAGAAAATGGTCATATTACAAGGCAATCATAATAATGGATTTTTACAAAGTCAGCCTAATTATGAACATCAATTGAAAAAATTTTTAACAACACTCAATCCGAAAAAAGATAAACCTGAATAGTGGTAAATACAAAGTTCTTAAGCATTTAAATGATAAGAAATCTTGTTTTGATCTCATTTCAATCATTTAACCATTCTGATATCATCCTATTTTTCCTATCAACTCTAAAAGTTCATTTTTAACACATGCTTGATTATCTATTCATTTCCTATCTGATTTGGTGTACTGTTCAAGGACATAAGAGAATGATCGGTAAAGAAATCGAAGGTTTATTATTTTCTTTGCTTCTGCTTGGAATGTTATTGGGTATTTTTGTTATTACTCAGTTAACCGGGCTTATTAAAACCACACTCGAAACTCTGATGTTCAGCTCTGGGTTTCAAATTTCTCTTTCCAGTTTTTTAATATCTATCAGTCTTATTTTCTTTTCCCGAAAAAAAATAACACAATTAACCGAAACTCGCTTTTCTGAAAAAATTTCTCATCAGGGTGGTGCTATTACAGGATTTATTCGAGGTTTCGTGATTGTTTTTATTATGACCACTTTGCTAAGCTATTTACCTTTTGGATTATTTAACAATAGTATTGATAATTCGGTCATCGCCCGACATATTAATTTCTTTATTCCCGTTGATGAAGACTTATCAACAAAACGAGTAGAGTCACAATTTGAATCAAACACTGTGTCACCTATTGAGACAACAGTTAATATTCCGATTAAAAAAGAAATAAAAAAAGACGAACCTGAAGAACTCATTATTGGTTATTAGAACTTAATTTATCTGAACGAACTGCTATCAAAATTCACACGATCACACTACAATAAAATAAAACCTGAGGAATACTTTAGTTATGAGTAAAAAACACCAAAAGGTACTATCAGCCATCTTTAGCGATCACCCCAGCAGTAATATTCACTGGAAAGAAGTGGAGTCACTTCTTAAACATCTGGGAGCCGAATTCAGGGAAGGATCAGGAGCAGGTTTAATTACGATTATCAATGGTGTTGAATATCCCATGCACCGCAGTCACCATAATACCACCATGTCAAAAAACAGTTTGCATCAGCTAAGAAAATTTCTAGAATCAGTCAATATACATCCATAACAACAAACAATTAACCATCTTTCGCTTTGTCATTTTATTGAAACAAATCCATTATAGAATGTCGCCATTATGAATCTACCGATATTTATGGAAAACCTATAATGAAAGACAATGCAACTGTAATTGAACCCACTTATAAAACATATTTATTATCCAATGAATGGCATTCCACTATTATTGGATTTTTTATAGGTATATTGATGATAGCCATCTATATCTGGATGGCTTCTGGGTTTATTAATTTATTATCAGGTCTTTATCATGCTTATCCAGATAACTGGACTCATGGTGCAGAAGGCATGATTAAAGATACTGTCATTATTCTTGCCTCATTAGAACTCATTCGAGTTTTTCAGTCCTATTTATTAATTGGACGAGTGAAAGTCACATTTATTTTGGACGTCGCACTTGTGGTATTAATTGGTGAATTAATCAGTCTTTGGTATGCTGAATACGACACTAATGAAGTCCTATTAAGTATTTTTGTCATCGCATCATTGATAGCTCTTCGTATCATTACTATGAAATTTTCTCCTGACTGTAATGAAGCACAGTAATAAAAGTAAAAAAATAAAGATATTTTTGGAAAGCTGAACTGTATATCGTATCAAATAACTCATTTATAAGATCGTTTACGTCTGGGACATGACATAACTTCAAAATCAGTAGTAAAACAAATACCAAATTCATGACTTGTTTGGTGAAGCCATTTATCTTTTAATTCAGAATGATTATCCTTCATCCACCTAACCGCCTTCTTTGCATTCAAAGTAACAGGAGGCACTTTAAAACGTTTATATAATTCTTCTGTTTTATCAAAATATTGCTTCGCAGAATCAAAATCACAAGCCCCATGCTTTTCCCACTCACCTTGTAAAAGGCTCGTACCTGGACTCATGCATAGATAGGGTTTTAATATGTCCAGACTCAACTTTTCAAGATCACCCTGACAAAATTGTGGATGTTTATCATTCTCCCCTTTAATATAGGCTTGTTCAGATTCACTCCAGAGACCATGAATAACCCAACCAAATTGATTCGGTGTTAAACATTGAAAAGGCACTTCATCTAATTCACCTTTTCTTTTTTTGAATTGACAAAAGTTTGGAGAATTAGAATAAACCAGTAAGAAAAAGTCTGTTGTTATACCTTCATTTTTACCACCAACGACATAATCATATTCTAAGTTCAACCATTCGTTTTTTACAACACAGCTATCTTGCTCTGTTTGTAATGACAAATCTTTTTTCAAATATTCATCAATACCTTCATCACTATCAGGAGTACAACCAATAGTTAGAATGACAAAAAAGCATAAAACAATTTTTTTCATATTATTCAATATTAATCGCTTTGTTTGAATACACTCAGCAGGTTCTTCAACTTCAAATATTTTATTCGTCATATATCTACTTTGTTACCATAATTCCAAAAATTATTACAAAAACACATTACTAGTCTCTGGCACATATTATCCTTAGGTACATATTAATCAGATACAAATAATTATTAAAGGGTAGAAAACACCCATCAAAGTAGGAAAAATCCTACTTTAGCAAAAAAACTTTTTTTAAAAACAGTATCCAATTCAAAAGAGAACAAAAAAATCTCAACTTTATGAACAACATAATTACTTCATTCAGCTTGATAACACAGACTTTCTCACTAATACTTAAATTAAATTAGGATATAATTATTGTGCAGTTCGATCATAATGAGAGTGCTTCCTATGAAACCAACTACTTATTACCCCCTTCCCTCATTCAAGGCTCCATTTTTTTTGTTTTTGGCCTTTAGTCTATGCATTACACATCAGGCTTTTGCCTCTCCCATGGAGGATTACTATATGCAAAAACGTCAGCATATGATTCGATTGATTGAGCAGGATGTGCATGAAACCAGTCAATATCTTGATACAGAGGCTCTGGATGAAAAAGTATTAAAGGCAATTAGTACAGTACCTCGGCATAAATTTGTTCGCCCTGATACAATTGAAGATGCCTATAAGAATCATCCCTTACCCATCGGTTATGGACAAACCATTTCCCAGCCATATATTGTTGCTATTATGACGGATTTACTCAAACTATCTACAGATGATAAGGTATTGGAAGTTGGTACAGGTTCAGGCTATCAAGCTGCCGTTTTATCTGAATTAGTCAAACAAGTATACAGTATTGAAATCATCACACCTTTAGGTGAACAAGCTAAGTCTCGCTTTAAAACTATAGGATATAAAAATATCACTACAAAAATTGGTGATGGTTATTATGGCTGGCTAGAACACGCTCCTTATGATGCAATTATTGTAACGGCTGCGGCCAGTCACATTCCACATGCATTGATTGAACAATTAAAAGCAGGGGGAAGAATGATGATTCCTGTTGGGAGTAACTTTATGACCCAGCAGTTATTATTAATCACAAAAACTATTGATGGGGAATTACAAACTCAACAAATTTTACCTGTTCGATTCGTTCCTTTGACGGGAGAACATTAATTTAACTGAACAAAAATTAAGAAATTTCTACTCATTACATTTTAAATATGGAAGAAGTAAAGAGAGTAATTTTATGTTGCTTAAACCACCGTTATTATCTCTTGGGCTGATTTCTGCAACGGCATTGGCTTATGAAATTTTATTGATGCGACTGTTCTCAATCATTCAATGGCATCATTTCGCCTATATGATTATTTCTTTAGCACTCTTAGGATATGGTATTAGTGGAACTTTGGTCTCTTTATTACAAGAATTTTTAAAGCGTAAATTTCATATTGCTTATCCCCTCTTTTTATTTTTTTTCAGTGTCAGCAGTGTGGCTTGTTTCTTACTGGCACAGATAATTCCATTTAATCCAGAAGCCATTATTTGGGACTCAAAACAATTCTGGCATTTACTCAGTTTGTTTTTACTATTTAGTATTCCCTTTTTATTGGTCGCTAGCGCCATCTGTCTGGTTTTTCTTTCTTATCCTGGACAAATTGGAAAAATCTATGCTGTTGATCTTCTGGGTGCTGGTATAGGCAGCATTAGCATTATTATTCTTTTATATTATTTATTTCCAATCTCTGCATTAATGATAATTAGTTTAATTGGCTTAGTTGCTACTTTAATCGCATTACATGAAACACAAATAAAACATAAAGAAAAAACTGTCTCTTTTTTTATTATTTTAACTGGAGCGCTGGTTTTTTTAATACTCCAAAATCAGATATTAAATATTTCTCCCTATAAGGATGAAGCCAAAATATTAAACATTTCTGGAACTAAAATTATTGAACAACAATCCAGTCCACTGGGTTTATTAAGTATTATCGAAAGTAAAAAAATTCCCTTTCGTCATGCACCTGGACTCAGTTTATATAACACCAAGGAACCGCCTGAACAATTAGGACTTTTTACTGATGCCAGTAATATGACAGCTATCACACGTTTCCCTGATAATCTGGAGCAATTGTCATATCTTGATCAATTAACTTCTGCTCTACCTTATCACTTAAAAGAAATTAATACGCTTTTAATTGTTGGTGCAGGAGGAGGCAGTGATATCTTACAGGCAATGTTTCACAACACGAGTCACATTGATACAGTCGAACTAAATCCACAAATTATTGAAATTCTCAGTGGTCCATTTGCGGATTATAGTGGCAATATATTTTTGCAGGATAATGTTCATGTCTATTCTGGTGATATTCGAGAATTTTTAAGTCGTACACCGCACAATGAAAAAGAGCAATATGACCTGATACAAATTTCTCTAATGGATTCATTTAATGCTTCTGCAAGTGGGTTATATGCTCTCAATGAGAGTTATCTATATACCGTTGAAGCATTACAGCTTTATTTGGAACATTTAAATCAAGACGGTTATCTGGCAATCAGCCGTTGGGTCAAAACACCTCCCAGAGATACCATTAAAATGTTTGCTACAGCAGTAAGTGCTTTGAGTAATACTTTGATAACAGAGCCTGCTAAACACCTAATGCTCATCAGAGGGTGGCAAACATCAACAATATTGGTAAAGAAAAGTCCATTTAATTCTTCTGAAGTTCATCAATTAAAACAATTTTGTCAAACTCGTGGTTTTGATGTTGCCTGGTATCCTGGAATCAAATCCGATGAGGCCAACCAATTAAATCGTTTCCGAGAAGCCTATTTTTATCAAGCTGCCAGTGCATTACTCAATCAATCAAAAAAGCAAACGCCTTACCAGTTTATAAACAACTACAAATACTATATATCACCTGCTAGTGATGACAAACCTTTCTTTCATCATTTTTTTAAATGGTCAGTACTTTCAGAATTAATCTCTTTGCACAAACAAGGTGGATTGGCACTGGTTGAAATGGGTCATATTGTATTACTGGCAACTTTGATATTAGCAGTTATTAGTAGTATTATCTTGATCCTTCTACCTCTTCTGATTTTTCATTTACGTTCTAAAAGTAATACCCGTTTTTCTTTATCAACTATAGGACACTTGAAATTATTTTCTTATTTTTTTTCTATTGGTCTGGCTTTTCTTTTTATTGAAATTGCCATGATGCAAAAATTCATTCTTTTTTTACATCATCCTATTTATGCCATACCCGTGGTATTAAGTGCTTTTATGATTTTTGCAGGCCTAGGCAGTGCCTTAACAAGTCATATACTCAGTCAATGGTCTCGAAGACAATTGTTAATTAGTCGAACCTGAATAAATCATAGCACTTTGATTTGTAAGGATATATTCTTTCATTACAGGTGCTAAAATTGCAAGTTTTTGATATAATATAGG
>JAPHSW010000156.1 GCA_026196615.1 Gammaproteobacteria bacterium
CGTGCAGGTAACGATGGTGAAGCACGCATGATGGTGGTGGAGCATGATGGAACAGCACGGCCGCTAACTGAACTGATTAGTGAAGCAGACATCATTGTAAACGGAACTTTTCAAGATACAGAAAATCCTACTGACTTTGTTATTGAAGCAGAAAGTGCATGCCTCAAGCCCGATAGCCTGATTATTGATGTCAGTTGTGACGAGGGAATGGGATTCTTTTTTGCCAGACCAACTACATTCAAGAATCCGATGTTTAAGTATAAAACCGTAGATTACTACGCCGTGGATCATACTCCTAGCTATCTCTGGGAAAGTGCAACGCGTTCAATTTCTGCAGCTCTAATTGTTTATTTACCAACTGTACTGGCGGGCCGTGATAGTTGGTATAAAAATGAGACTATTCGAAAGGCGATCAATATTGATGGTGGTGTGATTCAGAATTCCTCTATTCTGTCGTTTCAAAAGCGTGAGTTGGAATACCCCCATATGTACTTCAATCTAGCTGAAAATACTGTCTCGAATAATGTTGCCTAACAATTACCTCCAGTTGACGCACCTTCTGCGTGAGACTTAGAAAGCATTTCATTAATGGCATATAATCTATGTTCTTTATTGATGTTGTAGTTATTGGAGTATTAGAGAATAGTCCTGAGGTCTTTTAAAGTTCTATTGTAAAATTTTAGCAAGTTGAACAAAATTATGTTCTTGTCTTAACAATCAATTACAATTAATGGAACAAGCATTTCATCATCACTAAATGCGCCATGAGATGCTTTCTCTGATTTTTTATGACGTCTATAATCTGTAAGTTTATCTCTTAAAATATAATTTTCTTTCATGATTAAAACATAATCACCAACCCTATCAAAGAGTTTTTTATTAGGAGTTCCTAATCCATAAAAATTATCTTTAATAAGTTGTTCTCCTTTAAAGCACCAACAATATTGTGACATTTTTTTTGCGACAATTTCTTCAAACACTTTCACTTTACTCGGCCTAACAAAGCAATCTCTTACTCTCGGCTCTCCTGTTATAGGAATTGTCAAACATTCCTCTAATCCTGGTATATCTTCAACCCAAATTTCTGATTCATTTGTTGTATTAATTAATCCATGATCAGATACAACGATCAGCTTTGTATTAGTATCTTTTATTGATTCTGATAATATTTTTATTCTTTTATCTATGTCTGTAAATAGTTGATTTGATCTTTTTTCATCGACACCATGACGGTGTTGTATAGAATCAAGTTCATCCATATAAGCATGAATAAACCTTCTCTTTTTTGATTTTTTTGTTATCAAGTCGCAGAGTTTTATGAAAACACCCTTGTATGTTTTTACTGGTAAGATCTTGCTTTCTTTTGCTACATACTTTATAAAATCTCTTGTTGATTTTTCTTTTTCAATTATAGTGAAACAATCTCCTTTGAAACCTTTATGAAAGGATTTTATATTCATAATTTTACTAAAATTAAACTTATGTTTTGATAGTGTTTTTCCACCGAATCTTGGAACAAAAGGCAAAATTTCAGTTATTCCTCCAACTTCTTTAAGGTTAATGGTCCAACCAGTAAGAGCATGTTGTTGAGGAGGATAACCAACTAAAAATGCAGTATTTGCACAGGCAGTTGTTGATAAAAAAGTAGTCGTTAATTTAGAATGAAGATGTTTAAATAAAAATGAATTATTTTGTTTTTTCAGGTAATTGTAACCAAGTCCATCAATAACAATTAAAACAATATTTTCAAAGTCATTTAATACTTTCGGACTTAGAGAGTTTAGTTTGTTATATTTGTGCTTTTTTCCAAAACTATATGAAATGGAGCTCATCAAATTGACTATATTATCTTCTTTGTAGTTTGGTAATGTAAATTTATACATAGTTTTTTATTTTTATTAACTCACGTATCAGAGTTCATGAGGACACAAAGAGGTATTGATAAAAAGGAAGTAAAGTCTTTAATGTTGTATCTTGACAGAGTATTGAAAATAAAAACATAAAAGATTGAAAATGAATCATGGCACAGAAACTCCAGTAACTCCAGTTTTGTTCTTCTGTTATCAACTTGTTTATGGTACACTACAGTAAATCACACTCCCGGCGCCTCTGGTATTTCCCAGATAGCAGGACATTTCTTAGCCCAGCTTGCCACGGCTATCTCTAACTAACCATTTCCTTCATTATCATGTAAGAGCGTAATATCAACGCATGACAAATTGTCTCGCGTTTTTGTCTGCTTGATTTGAAGCCATTTATCCTACTTCAGGAAATATCTTACATGAGTAAAGAACAAAAAAGTAATAAAGAGAACAAAAAGAAACCCTTAATGACGGCAAGAGAAAAGAAAGCCGCAAAGAAACTGAAAGAAAATCCAAAGAAAGGCTCATTGATTTAAGTCCAACTCCATATAACTAGTCAGCCATTTCATTGCAGCGGTTAACCTTTCTGAAATTTGGATAGGATTTATTCAGTGAATTGCTTTACTTTGTCTTATTATTTCAGATGAAGCAGGCTGGTATTTGAAATAAAGTTATGATTCTGTATTTATGTGTGTTTTTTTGATGTAACCACTTGCTGTCACTAGTTATCAACTAGAAAAATTTTTCAACACGTTCAGCCTTGAGCTGTATATTAAAAAAGCATAGAAAATTCATATCAAAATATCACTGAATTGAGTTCTCACTGCATTAGACTCTAGTAATTAGTATATATTTAATGGTCTATGTATATTTGTGAGCCTATATCTTTGTTCAGCAGTATAACTAAACTCGATTAACATCATAAGGAACATTATGAGCACAGACAATGCAAAATCTCAAGAGTCACAGCCAACCATTCTTTCCTATGTAAAAGACCTTCCCAACATATGTTCACTCGCAGGATTGGCCTGCACAATATTAGCTATTTACTTCAGTATTTTGGGTGTGTACTACGCAGCAATGATTGGCATGATATGGGCTGTTGCTTTTGACTGGGCGGATGGACTTATTGCACGAAGAATGAAAGGACGGACAGGTAACGATCGAGCTTTTGGTGGACAACTTGATGTATTAATAGACATTGTGAGCTACGGCGTGGCTCCTGCCATTCTTCTGATGAGTTATGGTAAATTCGAACCCATATTTCTAGCAGGTGCTTTTATAATGCTCTCTGCCAGTGCAATAAGGTTAAGTTATTTTAGTACATTCGGCCTTTCTGATGAATCAAAATACACAGGGCTCGCTCTCGATAACAACAGTTTAATACTTGTTTTCATATTTTTATTTGAAAGCATTTTTAGTGAGGGGATATTTACTGTCATTCTTTATCTCAGTGGTCTAGGACTTGCAGCTTTGAATGTATCCCAAATCAAAACACCAAAGCTTTCTGGAAATCCAGTTAATGTTTATATACTTGCTATTTATACACTTGTAATGACTGGAGTCTATGGCTGGAAACTTTTATAGAAAATAATGAGATTAGTAAAAATACAATAATGAAAATAACTTTAATCCAGGAGATAGATAATAATGGTAATATATACGGTAGGCACATTCGATATGTTGCATGTAGGCCACCTTGCTTTACTAGAGTTCTGTAAAACATTAGGTGATGTCGTGGCAGTTGGTGTTGCTTCCGACAGTGTCGTTAATTCTTATAAACCCAATGTACCAGTTATTCCCCTCGATCAACGAGAGGAAATGCTGAAAGGCTTACGTTGCGTAGATATTGTGCGTCCCTACCATGAGCTTGAATATGTATCTGCTTGCAAAGAATTGAATGTCGATATTTTTGTAATTGGAGAAGATTGGGGAGATAAACCCCATAATATTGCAGTTGAATCATACTTAAAAGCTGAAGGTAAAGAGATTGTTCAAGTTCTTTATAACCCTCGAACTTCATCAACTCAAATAAAACAAAATGTCATAGATCAACGTCGAGGCATGCACATAGAACAAGCTGTTTCTAATATAGACGAAAATACACAAATTAATAATAAGTATAAGAATCACATGTCAGAGATGTTTAGCACTAGTACCTGAACGTCAACTTTCTAATTTTTCTATCGAGTATTTTGGGTTTTATTATGGAGCAATGATTGGCATATTCTAGGCCGTTGTTTTTGACAGGGTGGAGAATTACTTCCCCGACTTTTGGTGGCAAATTGATATGTTAATAGACATTGTGAGCGATAGCGTGGCTCCAGCCATTTGTCTGATGAGCTATGGCAAATTAGAGTCCATATTTTAGTAAGTTCTTTATATAAAGCTTACTGGTAATGCAATATGGTTAAGTTATTTTAGCACATTCTAGTTTTTAGAAATCTGAGAAATATTCTCATTCTTGTAGTGTATATATTTGGAATGACGACTATTTATGGCTAAAAACTATTCTCTTAGAGAAATAAAATGAAACATAGATTAGAGCAAATAGGTCTAGAAATATTGTGTGATGGATTAGATGACAGACAAACACATGGTGTAAATAAATGTAAATATATTTACATTTACAAAAAGGTTGAGTGTAAAGTCTTGATTCAGAATCTCTGTTATTTTAATAAAACATTTCAAAAAGAGACCGTGATCTTGCACAAGTAAAGAAATGGCAGCAATAGAGTAGATAAACAGATATTACTAATTCGAAGTCTGTTAGTAAATTTTGAGTTTAAAGATGTCATTTCATTTTTTAAATTAAAGAAATCCCTGAAACAAGTTAAATCAAATACGTGCTGTAAATATATTAACTGTGTTCTTCTGCATGTGAGGTACAAATATTTGTTGACTTCCCAAAAAAACTCTATACACTAATTTATAGTTAGAAAGAAAGTCCTTTGTTTATATTCTACATTTCGTTGTTTTATTCGTAATCCCTCGTCCTGCAGTTTCTAAGTACCAGCCTAATTTTTCTATTCAAGCCTATTGAAGGCACATTTAAATTTAATTACAGGATATTATTATGTCTAATACAGTACAAGGAACCGTTAAATGGTTCAACGAATCTAAAGGTTTTGGCTTTATCGAGCAAGAATCTGGTCCAGATGTTTTCGCTCACTTTAGTGCAATTACCAGCTCTGGTTTTAAAACTTTAGCAGAAGGTCAAGCAGTTGAGTTTGTAGTCACTCAAGGTCCAAAAGGCCCTCAAGCTGAGAACATTGTTGCTATCTAAATTTACAGAGTAATTTTAGTCTTTTAAAAATTTAGAATGACTGTATTTATCTGTATATTAAAATGAAAAGCGCAAGACATTCTTAGCTTGCCCTTTTCATCATTTCAATTTCTGGTGCATTTCGGTATGTGCCTGAATTCAAAATGGTGATCTTTTCCGATTCACCACCAAACACACAGTTTCTGTCTACTACCGTTCCAAACCATTTGTTTGGCTAGGCCGATCCCAAGAGAACATCATAACTATGTCATTTAAATCCCTCGGTCTTAGAACCGAAATACTCCGTGCTGTATCCGAAAAAGGCTATTGCACTCCCACCCCAATACAGTTTGAGGCCATTCCTCCTGTCCTCGAAGGACGCGATATTATGGGTGGTGCGCAGACTGGCACAGGAAAAACTGCCAGCTTCACTCTTCCATTATTACAACGACTCATGGCAACTTATAAACCAGATGAAGACAGTCGTACAATTCGTGCTCTGATGCTTACTCCTACTCGAGAACTTGCAGCACAGGTCGGACAAAGCATAGATATTTACGGAAAGTATCTGCCACTTAAATCCTCCGTGATTTATGGTGGTGTAAAAATTAATCCACAAATACAAAAACTTCGTAATGGTATTGATATTCTGGTTGCCACCCCAGGTAGATTACTTGATCATATCAGCCAGAAAACAGTCGATCTTTCACAAATAGAGATCCTGGTACTCGATGAAGCTGATCGTATGCTTGATATGGGCTTTATTCGTGATATCCGTAAGGTTCTTGCATTAATTCCCAAACAGAAACAAACTTTATTATTCTCTGCAACTTTTTCAGATGAAATCAAAAAGTTATCAAATAATTTGCTTCAATCACCCATATTGATTGAAGTTGCTCAACACAATACTGCTTCAGAACGTGTCACACAAATAGTCCATCCAGTAGACAAAAATCGTAAACGCGAACTTCTTTCTTATTTGATAGGTTCAAACAATTGGAAACAGGTATTGGTTTTTAATCGTACTAAACATGGTGCCAATCGTCTGTCTGAACAACTGATAACTGATGGTATCACCTCAGCAGCAATTCATGGTAACAAGAGTCAGGGTGCGCGTACCAGAGCACTGTCAGATTTTAAATCTGGAAAAATACGTGTACTGGTTGCAACCGATATTGCTGCGCGTGGACTGGATATTGATCAGCTGCCACATGTTGTGAATTATGAATTGCCAAACCTGCCTGAAGATTATGTTCACCGTATTGGTCGCACGGGTCGTGCAGGTAACGAAGGTGAAGCGATGTCGTTAGTCTGTGTGGATGAACTGAAACTGCTCAAAGATATTGAACGTCTTATAAAACGTGATATTCCAAAGTTGTCGGTTGTGGATTTTGAACCTGATCCTTCAATCAAACCACAACCACTCAACAATAAACGGGGTAAGCAGCAACAGGCTAAAAGAAAGCCATCAGGAAAGAAAACCGTACCTGGTAAGAACCATTCACGTTCACCTTATAAAGGGCGTTCGAGTAGCCAGAATCATTCAGGTAATCGTGCACATAACAATTTACAAAAAGCCAGTTAGTAATAAAATGAGGGTAAAGAATCTATCTTTCCCTCTACTCAATACTACTTACATTCTTCAATCTCTGCAATTTATTAACTATTTTAATTGTTCTGTTGAGTTTGGACCATCTGCAGTTTTTTGTGGTTAATTAATACTAAATTTATGTAAAATATAGACGTTTAACTCTTGTTTTTGTAAAAAAGTAATGAGTTATTTGTGTGTTAATGCGGTTTAATAAAAAAAACAAAGGTAGCGTTAATGAATGTAGAGATAGTCTATGTATAAAAATTCCCATCGTTATCGGATTATAAAAATTTTTCATCCATAATTTTTTATATTCATTAGATGATAATGATTGACAGGTTTTGCCAGCAACAACACCTGACAATAATGCAAGTGTTACACCTAATCCTGTGATTGATGCACAGGCATCACCAAGATAATAAATATTTCTTTCAATTGGATTTTTTTTTATTCCAAAATTTGGAGCTTCAACTTTAACCCAGCCGGATTCCCACATGTCGAGATCTTTTATATGATTTTTCATCTCTTCGAAAACATGATCCTGACCTTTTTTTTGTAATAAAGTGACATTCATCTTTCCGTCTTCTAAGGGTAAGAATCCAAAATAGCCATCAGGATGCATATGCATTATTAGTGAATCTATTTGCTTTCCAGTAAAGTGTGCTTTATAACCAACATATTTGGTTTCTGGTTTTTTTCCATTTTTAGTAAAAAAACGACCTGCACTAATCAATATTTTTTCAGTATGAATGATTTTATCGTTACTTAGGATCAGCTTGTATCCATCATCTGATTTATCTATATGTAATACTCGAACACCTTCATATAATGTTATGTCATTTTCTAAAACACGATTTCTTAATGCATCTTCAAGATCGGTACGAGATAGGGCGCCTCCATGTTTAGAAATTTTTAATAAAAAACTTTTCTCTTTTTTATTTTTAAATTGTATTGAATTAATACTACGAGTTGGTTTGATTCCCCATTTTTTTAAAATTGGTAATGCTTCAGGGGAAACAAACTCACCACAAACTTTGTAGGCAGGGTATGTTCCTGCCTCAATAATAAGTGGTTTTTGACCTTCATCAATTAGTGCATTAGCTGCAGAAAGACCACCAACACCTCCTCCAATGATTACTATTTTTATTGATTGCATTGTATTCTCACTATGTATCGAAAAGGGAAGTACCATGATATTTTATAATCATTTTTCTGTAAGCCCGCTAGTTTTAAATATTTCTTCCATTCAGAGTGAATAAAACCTCGCTTTATTGAAAGCAGGCCGTCTTTAGAGATAAGACGATTTCTAAATAAAACTGGAGCCATAAAAAAATAGAAAAAATAGGCAATAGGGTGACGATGAAGATCGTTTATAATTACTTCTTGCTTTGCAACACTTTTGGCTTGTTTTAAAAACTCTACTAATTCTTCATCATTCATGTGATGACAGACTAATGTAGTAGTGATGATATCAACACTATTTTCATCAGCTATAATACCTTTGTTTGCATGATGCTTAAAATGAATTTGTCTATTTTCTTTTCTGTGTCTGGTATGGCAAAAATTAATTGCTTTCTCACTCATGTCAATGCCTGTTACAGTACATTGAGTGAATTTCTTTGAAAGTAAATTGACAGTAAAACCACCTCCACATCCTACATCAAGTATTGAATAGGGATTTAGATTTGAAAATCCTTTTAAGGTTGCTCTATCACCACCTAATAAACGTCCAACGGAGCCTAATTTTTCAAGACAATCATTATATTCCTCTGGTGTGTAATTAGGTTCACCCAGATCAATCAACTCTTTTTCATAACTTCTTTGCTTAAAATCCTTTAACTTAAACATGATTATTCACCATATTTTCAAATATCAAACTTTCTATACAGAGTCCAGGTCCAAAACCAAGTGCGAATGTCCATTTTTTATTGTGACGTTTTTTGATCATTTGATTTAGGACAAATAAAATGGTGGGACTGGACATATTTCCGTAATTATTTAAGACTTCTCGTGAATCGATAGTATCATTTTTAGATAATTTTAAAGAATCTTGTATACCATCAATAATTGCTTTTCCTCCAGGATGTATTGCCCAATATGCGTCTTTGTATTGCTCTTTGCTGACTAGCTTTGTAAATAATGAGTGGATTTGTTTTTTTTTATTTTTGGTACTTGTGAAGTGAGCTTCATTACATAAGCATTATCACCAGAACTCCATGACATTTCATTCTGAGTGTCATCTAATAACCAGGATGCTTTGTTTTCAAATCGCCATAGTGGAGTTTCTTTTTCAGTGGGGGTGTTTCCAACAATAGCACAAGCAGCACCATCCCCAAATAATACATGCCCTAACAAGGTTTCTCTTTTTTCACTGCGATGATAATGTAAGGTGCATAGTTCAGTACAAACAATTAAAACTCTATTTTTGGGATCTTCTGCAGCCAATGCCTGTGCTGCAGATAGACCGTTAAAAGCGGCCATACAACCCATAAAATTTAGACCAAAGCGACGTACATCATTGTTAAGTCCTAATTCTTTAATGAGTGAAACTTCGATTCCTGGTGCTATAAAGCCAGTACAAGAAATAGAGATGATATGTGTAATTGTTTTTGCATCTTCTCCCCAGTTTGAAATGGCATCTTTGGCAGCATTTAATGCCAATCGTGGTGCTTCTTGTTGATAAATTGACATGCGTTTGCTCATAGAAGGTTCTATGTCAGGAAAATTTTTACCATAAAAATTTCCCTCAACTAAAGGGGATTTATAATCTTCAAGGACACTAAAGCGAGTTTTAATATCGGATAAGTTAGATACTTTTTTAAGCCAATAATCAAGCTTTCTGGAAAGTTTAAGAGGGGAAACGGTTCTATCAGTTAGATCTTCTTGTTTTATTTTGTGTTCAGGCACGGCAATACCTAAAGCAAAAATCATCTCATCCATTTGAGTATCTCTTCCATTAGAGTGAATATCAATATTAGTTAATAAGTGATCATAGGTAAGTCTTTAAGGATTTTATCATTTTTATTCAGTGGCTTACCTATTAATTTTGAACCTCAAAATTAGGTTCCATTCCAAACTGATAAAGTC
>JAPHSW010000005.1 GCA_026196615.1 Gammaproteobacteria bacterium
ATATCGATGCTTATGTGACTGATAAAACGATGGAAGGTTTATTTACTAAAATTGCCGCACAGGAAAAATTAATTCGTCAAAACCCTGCTGCTCGTTCCACTGAAATATTAAAAGATGTTTTTGGTTCTTTGAATAAATAATAGTGGCAAAAACATCTTGTGACTGTTCGCTCATCTCCCATATTAATTGACAGTCATTGTCACCTGGATTTTCCAGAGTTTGATGATGACCGAACACTAATTTTAAAAAATTGTCAGGCACAGAATATCAATGCGATTGTTGTTCCTGGTGTGTGTAAAAAAGATTGGCAAAGTTTGCTGAGCTTGTGTCGAGCAGAGAAAATTCTTTTTCCTGCTTTAGGCTTACATCCCTGTTTTATTGATGAACATAAAAGTAATGATCTGGCTTTATTGAAACAGCTTTGTGCTTCTGAATCATTGGTCGCTATTGGTGAAATTGGTTTAGATTTTTTTATCACCAAAACGATGCCTGAACCAGAAGTCAATAAAGATAAACAGCGTTATTATTTTTCTGAACAATTGCAAATAGCAAATGAATATCAGCTACCTGTTTTGATACATGCTCGAAAATCACATGATGAAGTGATTAAATCATTAAAACACCATGACTCTTTAAAAGGGATCATTCATGCTTATAGTGGTAGTTATGAGCAAGCCAAAGAGTATTTGAAGCTGGGTTTTAAATTGGGTTTTGGTGGTGCGTTTACGTATCCAAAAGCAACCAGGTTGCGTTCATTGATTTCAAAGCTACCTACTGATGCATGGGTTCTGGAAACAGATGCGCCCGATATGAGTCCTGTGAAACATTATGGTGAAAGAAATAGTCCTGAGTATTTAAATGAAATTGCTCAAGTGTTTATTGAACTGTTTATTGAACGCTTTATTGAACTAAGTGGGATGCAGGTACAACGGCTTCAAATGATTGAACAGTTACAACAGAATACCTTGGATGTGTTGTCTTCTATTGAAAAAAAGATCGGGGGTTAAATTGAGAAAGATTTTTTTTCTGTTTCTGCTACATAGCCTTGGAATATTATCGCTTTTTTATTCATCAATTGCCTTATCCCAAATGAAAATTTTGTCTTCAGAGCAAAAAAAATACTCTATTGAAAATAAAAATATAAATGAATCCAGTGGTTTGGCCTGTTCTACTCGTGATAAACACCTAATTTGGACTCATAATGATAGCGGGCACATGCCTATTATTTATGCGATGACTCACAAGGGAAAAGATCTTGCTACTTTTCATCTAGATAATATTAATAGCTATGATTGGGAAGATATGGATGCTTTCAAATATGAGGGGGAGCATTATTTACTCATCGCAGATACAGGCGATAATTTGAGAATACGATGGGATTATCGTATTAGTATCATTAAGGAACCAAAGCTTGATAGAAAAGGTGCTTCTTCAATATCTCCTGCCTGGTCTTTTTCTTTTAAATATGAAGATGGTTTGTCTTATGATGTTGAATCTGTTGCTGTTGATATAGTGCGTGAAAAAATTATTCTGCTGACAAAGCGAACTTCTCATGCCTATATTTTTGAATTACCACTCAAACCAACTCTTTCAGGTTCAAGTGATGATGAGCAAGTGCAAATTGCTGTAAAAACCGGTGAGTTTAATCAGATCGTCAAACCCAGTGCTTTGGATGTCAGTGCGGATGGTCAATTATTATCCATTAATACCTATGGACGAGTTCATCGTTTTCAAAGAAGTTCACAAAATAATGGACAACAAGCGGGCTGGGAATATGTCAATTCTTTGAAATATAAACACCTTTTTCAACCCGAAGCCATGTGTTTGAGAATGGATGAAAAATACTATTATGTTAGCTCAGAAAAAAAACCTAAATTACTTAAACTTCGAGCTCAGTAGACGACTGGTTTGACTTAGTTTCAACCCTGATCACAGTTATTATAAAGTTTTAATAGAATTGTGATTATTTCTCGGTTTTTTTTTAATTAACTGCTATTATTGAAAGTTATAGACTGATTTTAATAAGACGTATAATAACTGAAAGAATTGGTCTTAATCTCACCTGATATAAACGGCGCACAGCTTTTTTGCTTTTGTATTAAAGTGGAAGTGACCAATTTTGTTTGGCTGAAGATATGAATAGGCTGAGGGCTTTTATTAGGCTGATGGCTCTTGTTTATCTCTATTAATTATTTTACTTAAGGTAGAACATTATTTATGACTATCAACTATGATGAGAAGCGTTCTTTTTATCGCATGTCCGTAGATTGCCATATTGAATTTTCTGAAGAGGGGAGTTCTGATAAGTATAAAGGTGATGGTAAAAATTTAAGCGCCACAGGAGTTAAGTTTATTACGGATCATAAACTAACAGAAGGGCAAGAAATTAATGTCACTGTTCATCCTGTTATTCAAACCGTTACACCTCTGACAGCAAAAGCAAAAGTGATGCGAGTTGTTAAAGATGAAGACAATGGTAAATACATTGTTGGTTTGTCATTAGAGCAAGTTGTTTAAAGGATCGACTCAGTTGGCCATTGCCTCAATAGATATGTCTTCATATATTGTCATTAAAAGTGGCGAATGAGTGAAGACTCTACCTTGTAAAACGATTGCCCAATTAAAGCAATGGTCAAATAGAGAAATGGTTAAATAAAGAAGTCTATATTTCTTTGAGAATTGCCAGCTTGAGTGCTTGCTGAGGATTCATTATTTAAATATTTTTGAATGACCAGAGAGCCTCCTGAAAGGCCTTCAAAACTCCTGCGATTTCCATATGGAAAATTTTGAGTCTCTGAGGATGTTTCATTTTGTGAAAAAGGTGCGGGTTCACTACTGAGCTTTTTTTGAATTAAAAGCGAGCCATTAAGGTTTTCAGAGCCTATCTTTTGTGATATTTCGGCATCATTTAGTGGCTTAACAAGTTGTGTTTGCGACTGTTCAAGATCTTTATCAAAGCTAGTATCCTGAGTTTTATTCGCGTCCGACTGATTCTGTTTATCATCAACAAGTTGACCTTCAATCGTGACTGATTTAACAGGCAAACGATCAGGTTGCTGTCTGGGATTGACAGAACTGCTGAGATATTGAGAAATGGCTGGATTTGAAATTTGCATAAGCATATTATAGTTGTGAATTAACGTTTTAACCAGTATGTGATTTGTGTCAATGGTTCAAATTTAGAAATCACTTTAATCAAATAAAATTCTTTATTAAAGATCAATATGATAGATGTTATTCTTAATAAATTAGCTAAGAAATGTCAAAATAATTCACAAAAAATTACCACTGCAGAATCATGTACTGGAGGTCTGGTTGCTAAATTAATAACGGACCTTTCTGGAAGTTCTCAATGGTTTGAACGAGGTTTTGTAACCTATAGTAATCTGGCAAAAGAACAAATGCTGGGTGTTAATGAGCAATTAATATTGGAATTTGGTGCTGTCAGTGAGCAGGTTGCTGCTGCAATGGCCAGAGGGGCTTTGACTCATTCTGAGGCACAATTTTCTTTATCGATTACCGGGATTGCAGGACCAGATGGTGGAACAGAAGCTAAACCTGTTGGATTGGTCTGGTTTGGTTGGGGCTACTATAATAGTGAGTCAACCAGCAATGAGGTAGTATTAATGACTAAGAGTCAACAATTCTCTGGTGATCGAGAAGCGGTTAGAACTCAGTCAGCTGTTTTTGCACTACAAACTCTTCTTGAAATAATCTCTGATAATTAAATAAGCTGAAATAACTTCTTGACCACAGAATTAAGACTACCTATAATTGTTGTACAGATATCAAATATTACTAAAAACTGATAAACATTTCTCACAATAAACGCTAGAGTCAATCTGAATATTAATCATGATTGTCACATGCAGTTATAAACGTATGGACGTAAATATGGACGCAAATAAGC
>JAPHSW010000044.1 GCA_026196615.1 Gammaproteobacteria bacterium
CACGATAACGCCCTTGCCCTTTTCCTAGCCTTCGGCTCTGCGAATACCTGGCAGGAGGACTTACACCTCCCTAGTTTAGTGCCATGCCCGGCACACACGTTGTCATCTCGGGAATTCTGGTCTCCCAGAGACTTAATTTTTGGTACGAAAGTTCAAATTAAACCTCAGGTTTTGAAAAATCGCTAAGACCAGAATTTCCCTGAGCATGACTTTGTTATGTGATTGATACATATCTATAGTCAAAGTCGTATGGTGCACCATACAAAAAGCCATTCAACTTAGTGTCAAATGTTACTTGTGCCCAGTCACCTGAAAAGTTTTCTAAATTCCATTTCGTTACTGAGCCATTTTTGTGTTTTAGAGTAACTACTGACTCATTAAGTGTTAATTCACCAAGTCCACTTTTTTTGAGGATTGGATTGCCACCCCACAAGCCAATAAATGGTATTTCTTTTCCTTGAAGTAAAATTACATTTCTAGTCTCATCAAAATCCCAGTCATCAATTTCGGTGACTTCACCAGAGTTAAGATTGTAGTAAACAAGATCTTCAAATGAAACAATATAAAAACACTTGTTTTCTGGAATAGAAAACCCCTGACTCCGTTCCATATATCCTGGATATTGTATTTTTTCTTCACTCATATTTTTTTCACATAACGCCACGCTTTGTGGAGAGCGAAGCGATTCCATAACAGCGTATTGTTATGCGAATCTTTCAAAGATAATGACAAATTCATATTCATTCAGATATTTTTAAAAACGATATGTACAAGCCACTGAGGCACATACATGCCACTAAGAAATATAGGATAAAATTCTGAATTTTATCAATTGGCGTAGACTCATAAGTATAATGGTTAGTAGATGTGTATTTTGCAATTTTTTTCTTAGCCATTCGGACACCCCCAACCAAACCACCCATCACAGGAATGAACAGAAAAAAGAAATAGTAAACAATTTGATGCCAATCTTGTGAATCAATAAATCCCGTAGTTCTTCTAAAGTACCAAGACCCAAAAAAACTGATAAGAAAAGTGGCAAAAAAACAGATTAAGAATCCGATTATAAACGCAGGGAAATCAAATTTAGGTTCACGCATAACGCCGAGCTGTGCGGAGAGCGAAGCGATTCCGTACGAGCGTTTTGTTATGCATTTTGCTCAATTGGAAGTCCAAAATAGCAGCGCACAACCCTTTTTGCTGTTTGTAGCAAACCTTGATTTATTGTCGAGGAATGTATTTTTATAGCCATTGTCACTGATACTTGATCTTTAAGAAGGTCTTTAGATTCAAGACCATTTAGCTTAAGTAATTTAGCCATTAAAATTTCATCGGCTTTTGGTATATTAGCCGCTTGATAATACGCTGCGAAATTTTTATCTAATTGCTGGCCTGAATGCTTGCTGAGAAGTTCAGCTAATACGCCGCCACCAACCTCCATGCCTTGTATTAAAATGGTGTCTTCATAGATGGCAAGGTCAGTATCAGTGATTATTGACCAATGTAAATTGGCCCATGTGTAAGCTACGCCCTCTATAAATATACTGTCTTGGTTTGCAGCTTCGATGATGCCTTTTTCATGCAGCGTATTTTGTAAATGAAGACCACCATACAAACATAACTGATATATTGTGAATACAACCTGATCAGGTTGGATATTCGATAGGTTCAGTCTTTTCACAATGTTGTCAGGGGTCAACTTTCGATACTCCTTGTAAAGATTCCCTCTTTTACTCTTCAGCCAGAACATAAGGTACTACCTTGGTTTGATTGCATAATCGGGATAGGGAGATGCCTCACAGCACCTCTCCTCCCACACCACCGGGCATACGGATCACGTACCACGGCGGTTCGATTGATTGATTTAAGTTAATTTGATTGTTATCCATTATATCCTTCGTAAAATAGAATTTCACATTTGTTTTGTGAGCTTTACGACCAAGCAGGGCTTGTTTCTATTGTGTTTAGGCTCTCTATAATGGGGCTGAAATAAGATTTAAATCCATACATCCTATAACAACTACAAACTAATTAAACTGACTGTAGTATCAACTAAATTGAGCCAATATCGGTTTCACCGGGTCTGGTGCAGTACCATATTCCAGCAATTAATTGACAGCCATTCAATCGTTCAGGCCTTCCTGAGACTTCAGTACTATGCCTTCTGCTGACTTCTGTATCTCGGTCAAACCCAATTGCTCAGGACTCAGTTCACTCCATGAACGAGATACAGACCTCCCGGGGTAAGACACTAAACTTTCATTGCGTAGATGCCGGATTTATAAAATATGCGTCAGATGCAGATGGAGGGCTTAATGGTCACGTGCCCACTGGCCCCACGCATATCACACCTCAGATCCGGTTTTTGTACATCACCCCACAATTTTGGATTGGACTTCCTTCAGACCCTATCTCACGATAACGCCCTTGCCCTTCTCCTAACCTTCGGCTCTGCGAATACCTGGCAAGAGGACTTGCACCTCTCTAGTTTAGTGCCATGCCCGGCACACACGCCTGCATTTGCGGCTGGTTTGGAGCGCAGCGGAAAACCAGTCCGACAACATGCACTTGTTATATTTGATTTAGAAAATCTGGGACAACTGCTGGCTCAATGTCAAAAATGTATTTAATAATGCCTGCTCTTAGGTTTTCTTCAATACCACTCCTGAAATCTAAGACACTTGAAATCGCAGTATCATGCCGCAGATGACTCCTCCAATGAACCTCGTCCTCTCGACCGTGAAAAGAGAGCAATCTAGTTAACGCCATATGAGCAAACATTCCCGATTCTTCATCAATTGTATTATGCATCAATACGTGTGAATCTGAGTGTGTTTCTGTTGTAGCAAGGTCCCAAGAATGGAATAGCTGCTGAGCAATAGGAGATAGATCTCTTATCTGCTCACGTTCCCCGTTAGTGAAATACACATCATCTATTACCATGTGCCAATTTTCTTGTAGCCCGTCATTTGTTTCGATACTTTCAATAAGTTTTTCTTTCTTAAAGCTAAGATGAACACCTGAATTGACTTGTGGAGTATATGAGAAGTCGCCCAAAATTTTACTCATTAAGCTATTTCTCATTGCGTCATTGAAGTTAAGATTGAAATTTTTCTTGGCTTTTGAAAAAACCTCTAAATCTACCAAGCTCCAAATACCGTACTTTCTCCAAGCAATTAAAACGGGCAACCCTAACAATTGACCATATGCCTTTAATTTAGATACGTAATCAGGCCTAAGAGACAAAACATTTTTCTCACAAGACTTAACTTCAATTAAAACAGTAGTATTCCCTGCACCACGGACGTTAAAGTTTGCTAGTAAATCAGGAACCTGAAAGGTATTTTTAGAAGTAGTTGGGTACTGCTGTTGGTCTAATTTATGAACCAAATCGCATTGGCCTAGCCAGCCGCAGATAATTGAAAACTCGTCTTCTAATGGAAGACCTATATTAAGTCTATGTACTCTATCAGCGATACTCTTAGCGTCAGCCTCCCAGCCTAGCTGCTCTAGAGATTCGTGAACAAGCCTCTCTAAATCTAATGGTTTATCTTCCAAAGTGGCTCCCTATACGCAATAAATATAACAGTTAAATATACGGAAACATGAATATTGGATAATAACGATTCCGTATTTCTCTTTTCAATATTATTGCCTATTGAAATAAATTTTTCATTTTTTCCAGTCAGTCTTATCCGACAAAAAAGCTATTTTTTAAAAAATATTTCTTTAAATCACTCTAAAAATAAATTACTCATTATTTGAAGCTTATTTTCATTAAAACTAACCTTATGATAATTATAGTGTTATAAGGATCATATAAAATTACAAGTAGACTCGACTCTGATAAAGCTTTTTATAATAGTTTAAAAACAAAACAAGTTATATCATTCATTTTGAATGATATATTAGAGCAACTTCAGCTCAAAAACTAAAATATCAAAAAGCAGAAAACAAGATTCCGTATTTCTCTGTAATAACCCGCGAAGAAGATATTCAAGACCATTGATAAACAAAAAAAGCCCAACAGTCACTTTTCCGCAAAAAAAGAAACTGCCAGGCCTTTATTAAAAGAATACTGAGCCCAAGGAGGAGGGAGGCTCAGAATGGCTCTTAAAAAGAGCCTAATTAAGTGATATTACGTGGTGCAAAGGACATGCCTCGGAAGTCTTTCTTGAACTCAGACTTGCCGATTTTCTTGATTTCACCTACATCCATTTTGTAATTGTAGTTACCTGAAATATTATCAGGGACACGAATTGTTAATGAGTTAGTAGGCTGTTTCATATCAAGGAAGTTGCCGTACATTGCCCCCTTCTTGGTTGTTGGTGTCACAAGAACAACCGCAGAAATTGACGCTTTATCAAGTTTAATATGGCCGTTCTTCATCAGTTCAGAGAACTGGAAGTCTTTACCATGAACACCCCAAATAGTGTCTTTGAAAACAGGTACACGATCAGGGTACATCATGACCATATCACCTGATTCAATACCACGTACTTTGGCATCATCTGGATGAAGTTCTACCCAGTTTCCAGGCCAACGCTGCATGATGTATTCACGACGTTCAACATCATCAAAACCAGATCGCCAGACTTCGTTGACACGTCCATTGCTGACCCACAACTCATCTTTCTTAGGTGATAACCATTCCAACAGGTCACCAAATAGGAGTTATTTTCATCGAAGGATAAAAAGAGAAGATTTAAAACGTTATTATTTATAGAGAATATTTGTCTTTGTGTTTTTGTTTACGCTGATTTGCGATGTTTAAGACATCATGTTGTTCTTCATCAGACATTTGAGTCCATTTCATAATTTCATCAACACTTCTAAAACAACCAAGACAAATATCATGGTCATCAAGACAACAGTTTCTGATGCATGGAGAACGGCTATCTTTTCTAACAAACTTTCTGGTTCCTAAAATTGGATATCTCAGTTTTCCATTCTTGTATATCATTTGTTTATTAGTCCATTAATTATTTTTTAAAGCAATCGTGGGTGTTGTTGTGTTAATAAAAATGATGGCATTAAACTGATCGCTTAAATGAGTATAAGTATAATGAGAATCCATTTCATCGTCTGGCCGATAGACCACTCCAACATGACGTTGCAGTCTGGTTTGATTTAATAACTGATAGATTTCTTCAGACTCATGAAGGTCAATCAAAAAATGTGAAATACCCAATGAATGAAAAAGTGCTTCATTACTATCAGGGTGTGCATTGCGTAATTTTTTTATTTTTGTCGGACTATTCCAGTCATCCGCAGCAGCAACCCCTCCATTATACGTCAACATACCAATAGAAAACATCTTTTCTCCAAAAGTCTGTCGCATCAATTGACCAATGTTAAGTTGATGACTTTTAATCATTTCAGTCACCCGAGCATCACCAAGATGCGAATTATGTGCCCAGACAATTGTTTTAGGCTGTTTTAAGTGTTTATAAACAGCCAGAAAGGATTCCATCATATGTAAATCACGTTGATTCCAGGAAGCTGAATCATCACCTGTCTTATATTGAATACGAAAGCTTTTTTCAGTATTTCGAATGATTCGAGCATTTTCCTGCGCATAAAAAAATGCCTCCTTATCAATGAATTCATACTCATCAGGACAAGGAAGTCGACAATCAGAAAAATCACGAAATTGTTCAACAGCTGCTAACTCACAACTTAATGCTGGGTTCTTAGCAACTGCTTTTCCATAGTGGTGTAAATTGTTATTAAAACGACTAAAACAGGCATAGCGTTGATAAGCCTGTTGAGCAGCCAGAGGAGAAAACATTTGCAGATAATCAATAACCGCTTGTTTGGAGCGTTCAAAGCTATAAATATCTATACCATGTAAACTGACCTTTTGCTCTCCTTCCGGCATCTGATCATTATATTTTTTTAACCACTTGATAAAGTTGAGCATTGCCACATTGCCCCAAAGCCAGGCTCCTTGTGGATTCCTAACTTCTAATGCCTGTCTTGCCGTAATAGGTATTAATGAGTGAACATATTGATTTATACGGTGAACATTGGGCAAGTCACCTTCAAGTACAATGAGTTTAAAATTTTTTTCCTGTATCAGTTTTTTACTGATATTTATTCTTTGTTGATAAAACTCATAAGTACCATGTGTCGAATCTCCAATTAGCACATAAGGTAGTGAGCCTATAAGTTCAAGCATTCTAGTTGAATCATCCAGGCTGCTTAATGGAACAACAGATTTTTTTAATATAGATATCTGGGAGCCGACTAAAGGTGAAGATGGACTTTGTTGGTTATTTAAAGCGTGTGCTTTAAAAGAAAGCGCAACAATTAGAAGCAGAGTAAAGCTAAGAAAAAGATCATAACGAACACGCCTGGTTGCTGTCATTTTATTAAGCCTATATTTAAGCATTTACTACGAAAAATGTCTGACGCGATATATTTTATATAGGCCAATTTTCAATAAAAATCAAATTTGAGACCTCTAAAATTACGTAGTTTCCGAAAAATAGCAGGTAATTTAACGAATACTAGGCATTACATTTATTCTTTATCATTGTTTTAAATATATTTGATAAACCATCTATGAAAACAAATCTAAAGGATGCTTCTAATGAATAAACTACTTTCGTTTTACCAACTATTTAATAATAAAATTGAATTAATGTCCCCAGCCTTTCAATTTGGAATTCGTATTTATCTATTTGATGTCTTTTTTTCTTCTGGTTTGACAAAAATTCAAAGCTGGGAAACCACTAAAATGCTTTTTGCTTATGAATATAATGTGCCTCTCTTGAATCCAGAATTAGCTGCATGGTTAGGAACTGCTGCAGAATTGACTTTACCTATTATTATATTGCTTGGAATATTTTCACGCCCCACCGCTTTAGCCTTATTTGCATTTAATGCAGTTGCGGCACTCTCCTATCCAGACATCAGCCCAGCAGGTACAGTTGATCATATTATGTGGGGCGTAATGTCAGCAGCTATATTCTTCCACGGTCCAGGAAAAATATCATTTGATCATCTGATATTAAATAAATTGATTGATAAAAAAACCAATTCATTATCACTTAATAATGAAGCGGAGCTTGCGTCATAAGTCATCATTATTATTGTTATCACCTTTTAAGGTATTAATAGCTGCTCATTGAATACCAGTGTATGCCGTGTACTCTGGTATTGAGATGATAATGACAGATATTGACTAGGTAATTCCCCCCTGGTAACACGTAACATTACGAACAGATTTTAAAAGATAATTTATTTAAACTGAATGAATTAACAATAAATACATTGACGTGAAAGAAAATAAAAAGGATATATTAAAATGAATAAATACATGATGAAAAGTAAAGCTCTTAGATCACAATTTTTATTTATCGGATTAGTCATCAGCTTAGGCATTTGGCTGACAGGCATCAATATCGTCCATTGGGTGTTATTTATTCCTGCATTTTTTCTGACATTTGCCGGAATTTCTGGGATATGCCCAGGCTTGATTATACAAAAGATGATCTTTGGAGAAAAATAATCCGCTAATATATCGTTCTATTTATGCTCCTATAAAATGCTTAACGCCATGTATGAACACGGTTTCGACCTTTTCTCTTCGCCTGATACATGGCTTGATCAGCTCTCTCCAGAATCGTATCACACTCTTGACCATGGTCAGGATAAGTCGCAATACCAAGACTGATAGTAATATTAAACTGTCTATTGCCTAAATCAAGATTAAAATTATGAGTCTTAATACGCAACCTTTCTGCCAGTTCTTCGGCTTCTTTTAAAGATGTTTCAGGTAAGATGATCACAAATTCTTCTCCACCGTATCGAGAAAGAAAATCAGTATTACGAATAGTTTCTTGTAAAAAGTTGGCATATTTTTTCAAAACTCGATCACCAACTGGGTGACCATAAGTATCATTAATTTGTTTAAAGTGATCAATATCGATCAAAAAAATGGATAAACTACGCCCATATCGCTCACTCCTGCTCAATTCTTTTTGAAAGTATTTTTCTAATTCAACTCGATTAAATAAGCCCGTTAGATGATCATGTTTTGCCCTAAACTCCAGTTCTTTTTCCATATTTTTTCGACAGCTAATGTCCTGATGTGTTCCACAAAGACGTATTGGTTCATGGGTCACACTATCTGATTCAATTAAGGCCCCTGAACCTTGAATCCATACCCAATAACCATCTTTATGTTTCATTCTAAAATCAGCCACATATGGTGTATTAGTCTTGATAGCATTTTCAATTGTATCAATCATTCGCTGTTTATCATCTGGATGAATACGTATATCCCAATCAGTGACATTATTTTCTATATCACCACGAGATAAGCCCAATATATCCAACCAACGACTATTAACGATTTGATGTCCTGTCTGGTAATTCCAGTCCCAATATCCAAGCCCTGCACCAACAATCACATTTTGTAATCGATTTTCAGAATCTAGAATTTTCTGGCGACTTCGTTCCAGCTCTTTTGTTCTTGAGTGAATGAGTTCTTCACGATGAATAATTTCTTTTCGTAGTTGATTAATTAAAGCTTCATTTTTTAATCTCAATGCTAAAGAATGAATAGTTTGTTTGTTATTATTTCGAGCCAAAAGCACAAGCATTATAAAATATACAAAAACAGAAGCACTGAGGTAATAATCAACGGCATAATTCAAAGTATGAAGAGAAATGATAAAACAAACAACAATAGGCAATGTATAAACAACAAAAGCCACTAAAGAAACAGATAGCACTGGTATTGCCGATGCAGTCACACCAAAAAAAACCATTAAAAAAACACCAAAGAGTGTTAAGTCAGGGTTTACATAGGGTAGTAAAAATAGACTCCCCCAACTGCATCCAACAATCATCGAACCCAGAATATAGTGATTAATCCATTGAGCATCAGGCCGTAAAACAGGTGTATTTTTTCTTTGATAGCAAAGAAATAAGCGATACACCGCAGCAGCTGTCATTACCAGAGACCAAATAAAATGAAAAGATGAGTTAGAATAACTACTCAGAATAAAAAAGAAGATAAGTGTAATAAATAAGATTGTTCCATTGGAGGTGAGTGCATGCAGGTATAATGTATCTGCAATTTTTTTAAGCATTTTTTGTGAATCAACAGATGTCTCATTGATATCTAACAATGGAAGCTCTCAACTAATTTGTGAATATATTTTTTTGCTTACACCTAACCTATTAATAATAGTTCATAAAACTTTTAAAATAAACCAGAGGCTATACCCCCTAAAAGTCATTAGCTGTATCAAGCATTAGGTTTTTTAAAAGGTTTCATCATTCAAGAAATTCAAAAACAAATGATAAAATCAAATTAAATGACATAAAAATTCTATAAAAATTAATAACTTATCTAAGAATAAGTATACCAATATAAATAAAATGATTATTAAACAATTCAATAGTCTTTCATAACTTATTAATCTTTGTGCTTTTTTCTTCATAAATAGTCATGAAAGGATAAAGAAAGAACAAACTTGAAAATTGAATGACTTGTTCAATTACTTTTAATAAATAAAAAGATTTGTTCAAATAAACTCAGTTGAACAAATCGTTCACTTGATTAAATTTTGTACAGCACAGAAAAGTAAAATGATAAAGATTATCCATCTCATTGTTTTAAAAGTGTTTATTATTTCAGCTATACTCGAAAAGGACATTTTTAAAAATATTGATACGATACTTGTCAATTGATATTAATGACTTATCACCTGAGGATATGCTTCCGGTCTATACCTTTAGCTAGAAAATGAGTCTTTCTTCCCCCTATTTGGAGTACGTAAATTGCAGACAATGAGTAATAAAGTCATCAATAGCTTACTAAACTATCTGGAAAATGGTGATGAAGTCGATAGATGCTATGCAGCAAAAACCTTAGGCAACCTGAAAATAAAAGAAGCGACTAAAGCCTTATTGGAACGTCTCAAAGATGAAGATGTTAATGTTTGTATTGATGCCATCAGTGCACTAGGAAAAATCAAAGAACCTTCAGTCCTACCCTCCTTACTCAAATCTCTTGAGAAAAATCCAGATATTGATGTCAAGTTTGCAATCACCGAATCACTTGCTCACTATCAAAGCAAAGAAGCCATTAACACTCTTCTAAAATTAGCTGAAAAATATCCTAAAGAAATGAATTTTGATCAAAATGAAGACAGCGATAGTTGGTGGGATCTACAAGAAAAAGCCATTGTCATTTTGGGTGAGATGAAAGTAAAAGCAGCCTATCCCGTATTAAAAAATATTCTTGAAGATGATGTTAGTCAGGACATTGAAGCAATTATTCTCAAAGCCCTTGCAAAACTTGAAGATCCTGATGCCGACGAATATCTCATTAATCGCATGAATGGGACAGATAATGACAGCACGGAAGTTCAACAAAGAGGTGCTGCAACCGCCTTAGGTTTCTCAAACACAAAAACTACTCTTCAAGCTCTTGGTCGTTCGTTAGTGAGCAATTCAGCAGATATACGAGAAAATGTACTGTATGCTTTGGGAAAACGTAAAGCTACACCATACATAAAAGTGGTTGTATTGAGCCTAAGAGATCCTGCTGCCAATGTGAAGCGTGCAGCTCTTCAGGTGCTGCAAGATTTATCCACAGAACCACAAAGCAATAAGAGATTTAACTTTAATCAGATAGCTATCATGCTCGAAGAACAAGATGCGACTCTTCAAGCTGCCATACTCGCTTTTTTTCAAGAACAACAAAAACTAAACTCTGTCGTTGATAGCCTTTCTGAAGAAAGCCTGCAATTAATCAACCAATGCCTCAAATCAGATAATGATAATGTTCTGGCACAAGCTGCTCAACTAGCGAGAATCACTAGTAACCCCAAAAGTGTCGATTTATTATTCAATTTGGCTTCAAACGATGATTGCTCAGCCTGGGTCAGAAAAGAAGCAATTCTTGCTTTAGGTCAAACACTTGATACAATAAACGATGCCGATGAAAAAAAGAATGCTTTATTAAATTTAAGAGCCTTAATACAAAATGAAGAACAAGCCGTTCGTTCTTCTACAATACAAGCTCTATTAGATTTATCAAATTCATCCGATATCCAGGAAGAAAGCCTACCTCCTATTTTAATATTATTAACCACATTAAGAGGAGAACAATTCAATCTTCAGGGAGATGAAGCCTGTGAAACAGGAGATAATACCCACCTGTTCTCTATAGATGAAGCTCAAAACATCAACTCTACCATATCAACTCTTGAAGCCATTATGTGGAAGAACTTCAGCAAAGGTAAAAAAATAGTCCGATGTAAGATTGATACTTATTCTGATGCTCGACGTATCTGTGCTCGATTACTAAGTAGCAATACTCAAAAAAAGTACGACGAATTAATTGTTAACGCTTTATCTGAGTGTTTGAATGATGATGATGAAAACTTACGAGAAGAAGCAATAGAATCACTTTCAAATATCAGTTTAAAAAACCCATTAGTACCTGGCTTAAATAATATTTTTGGTCAATTAGTCACCCTATTAGATAGTAAAAACAGTGATATAAGGCTAGCTTGTATCCATGCCATTGCACATTCAGGTAATCGTGCTGCACTACCACATTTAATCGACTATCTATCTGATGAAAATTATCTGGTGCAATTGCACGCCTTGAATGGTCTGGTTTATATCCTAAAAAACAAGGCTAATTTAACCGAAGCTCAACAAATTGAGCATATGACTATCAATAACATCAGCAATGAACAAATTATTGAAGTACTTTTTGATTGCTTACAAGCTAAAAATTACAGCGTCTCTATGGCCACTATAGAAGCTTTAAGTGATTTACAGCAAAAAAGCGCGATTGAACAAATTATTGATATTGCACTCACAGATGAAGGTCAGTCCGTCAGACATATCTCAGAGTTATTGAAGCGACTGGATACTGAGAAAAGTACTGAATTTCTTTTAACACGACTTAATACAATGTCTGACAGCTCCTATAGACGCTATGTTATGGAAATGCTGGAAGTAATCATCAGTCCCGATAACGATCACAAAGATGTGGCTTAATTTTCTACAGTTTTTTTGATTAACAAATTAACAATCACGCTCTAATACAAGTTAGGAATTACTGAATCTTATATTTATACAGCAAAAGTGCATGATTTGAGCTTAAAAAAATGGAAGGTTCTTTACCAGAACAATTCAAGAAGAAGATGAACTTGAACGACAAATAGATATTCATGCATCCTTAACTTCTAAGGACTTATCCATCAATATAGGCTCTTATTTAATTCGGGTCGAGCAAGTCTGTGAGAAAGAAAATCTTGGCACTTTAGAAAAGCACTTCAATCAGTGATAAAATGATTAAACTTCTTTACATGCATTATATTTAACCACACGATTTCGGCCTTCTTTTTTCGCAGTATATAAAGCTTGATCTGCATGTGAAACCATTTCATCTAATGTTGAATATTTGTCATTATTGCGTTCTGATAAACCAAAGCTAGCAGTCACAGAACCCACCGATGAGAATGAATAATTTTGAATCAAAATTCTTAATTTTTCAGCCAAAACAAAAGCATCATTTAAGTTCGTTTTAGGAGAAATAATAATAAATTCTTCTCCTCCCCAACGACCAAGAATATCCGTTTTACGAATATGTTCTCTTAGTATCATAGAAAACTCAATTAAAACTTGATCCCCGGCCTGATGTCCATATTCATCATTCACACGTTTAAAAAAGTCAATATCAACAATCATAATACTATACATTTGCTTATATCGTTTATATAAGGCTTCTTGTTGTTCTAAAATTTCATCCAGTTTTACACGATTATAAATTTGTGTCAGTTTATCTGTGACGGAAATAATTTCTAATTTTGAATTATATTTTTTAAGTAAAAAATTGCGATACAGAAGAAATGAAAGTATAACAGCTAAAGCAACTACCCATTTCCATAAACGACCATAATCAACTACTTTTTCATAACGTATAGCTAACCATTGATTTAATATATTCTGCTTTTGTTTTTCAGAAATATCTTCAATGGACTTTTCAAAAATACTATACAATAGAGGCTCATCATTTCTGGTGGCAATTCCTAACTCCCACTTATCATCAAACTTTCCAATAATTTTTAGTTCTCCAACAAAGTTACGTTGAAACTCATAACCAATCGTTACTAAGGTACCAATAAAACCATATAATTCCCCATGATTTACCATTTCTAAACCTTGATGAAGAGAGTCAACATCAACGAAAGTCATTTCAGGATGTTTTTCACGTAAAATTTCACCAAAAGCATAACCTCGGACAACGCCTAGTTTTTTATTTTTTAGTGTTGAAAAGTCTGCAATGAAATATTGATCTGTTTTAGCCGCTACAACCAGAGGAATTGAAAGATAGGGTTTTGTGAAATTCATATAATTTTTTCGTTCTTCAGTTTCCATTGCAAGAGAATAAATATCACACTTTCTTGCTTTAGCAAACTCAATCGATTCAACCCATGAAGTAGTAGGTTGTAGAACAATGGGGATACCAATTTTTTGTTCTAATATGGCAATATATTCAGCAGTCATTCCAATATGTTCACCCTTATCAATTTTTTCAAAGGGCATCCAGTCCGGATCAACACACACTTTCACTTGTTTCTTTTCTTTAAGGTATGAAAGCTCATCATCTGTTAGCTCTATTTCTGAATTAATAGATGAAATAACATTACTGCTATAAACAGTAAAAAAAATGATAAGTAAAGATACAACTAAATTATTCATTACTTAATATACCACGATTACTCTTTAATAATTTAATGAAGTCATTGATAGGTACTGGTTTAGAAAAATAATAACCTTGAAACAATTGACAGTCATGAGAAAGTAAAAAATCCAACTGCTCTTTAGTTTCAACACCTTCTGCAATAACTTCTAAGCCAAGGTGTCTTGCCATTACAATTATAGTTTCAACAATAGCATCGTCATTTTTATCTTTAGTCACATCACGTATAAAAGACTGATCAATTTTCAACATATTGACAGGTAATGATTTCAAATATGATAATGATGAATATCCTGTACCAAAATCATCAATAGAAAAATTAATTCCCATGTCTTGCATTTTTTTCATTTTATCTGAAAAAGATGAAAAGTTTCCAACCAAAGATTGTTCTGTTACTTCCAATTCAATATATTTTGCTTCAACATTATACTTATCTAACAAAGAGATAACTTCATCCAAATAATCCTTTCGACCAAATTGCCAGGGGCTTACATTGATAGCAATACCTTTAAATGAATCAGAAGTATTATTTTTTAGAATATTATTTAAATGTTGGAGCGCAAGTTCCATAACAGATTTACCTAAAGCATGAACCAAACCAGATTCTTCTGCAATAGGAATAAACTCAGCAGGTGAAATAAAACCTTTTTCAGGATGATTCCAACGCACTAAAACTTCTGCCGAAATAATAGTATTACTTTCATTGTATTGTGGTTGTAAATGAATGGTCAGTTGCTTTTCTGTTATTGCAACACGTAAATCATTTTGCAAACTTAAACGATGTTCTAAAAGTAATTGCATATGTGAGGCAAATAATTTTACTGTATTTTTTCCTTCATCTTTTGCCTGATACATTGCAATATCTGCATATTTTATGATGTCATGACTGTCTCTGTCTTTTTCCGGAAACATGACAACACCAATACTACAACTAATTTGGTGCTTCTCTTCTCCCAGTTCATAATATTCCTGTAAAAGCTTCAGTGTTTTATAAGCAATATTCTGCGCATAATTTGAAGCGGAAACAATATTATCACCTAAACTACACAAAAGGAGAACAAACTCATCACCTCCCAGACGGCAAGCAAGATCTTCTTTACGTATGAGTGAATTCAACCGTATTGCCACTTCTTTGAGTAGTAAATCCCCCATTTGATGTCCACGACTATCATTGATTGTCTTAAAATCATCTAAATCAATAAAAAGCAATGCTCCATGATCATTGTGGCGATTGCAACGAGAAATTTCCTGATCTAATCGTTCCATCAATAAACGTCGATTAGATAAACCAGTCAATGGATCAAACAATGATAAATGATAAGCTTCTTTTTTTGCATGGATCTGTTCACTCATATCATGAACAATAAAAATAATCATTCCTTTTTCTGATCGATTTTCATGTTCATAATCCAGAACGGATGTATGTCCCTGAAAATATTTAATTTCATTATTAATTTCTAATTCATAGTCAATAACTTTAGACTCATTACTCTCTAAAGTCTGAGCAATAGTCTTCATCACTTTTGTTGATACTTCTAAGGGTAGAATATCAGTCAGCCTTTTTCCAAGCAAAAATTCTTTATTTTGGAAAAGTAATCGATCATTGTTACCAAATATTTCAATATACTCCCCATCTTCATCCAGGATGAATGCGAGTTCTGGCATTGCATTAATAAAAGCACACAGTAATGCATGTTGTTCCTGTAAATCTTTTTTACTTTGAATAGCTTCAAGTTCAGCCTTTGCCTGCTTAAACATTTTTTGAGAAATAATTTCAGACATATGATTTAATCCACTCACAAGTTCTGTTATTTCATCATTATCATTATTTTTTTCAGACCATATCTTCATATCACCATTCTTAATTGATTTTATTTGTAGCAAAGCTCGTTCAATACGTTTGACAAAATAATTTGAAAATAAAAAGCCAGCAATAAGAGCGATACTGAGTACAATAAAAAAAGCTTTTATGACAACATCTTTATATTCATTTAATCGTGAATAAAGTTTGTCATGTTCTAATACAACAAATATGCCCAGGTCCCACTGAGGCATTTTTTTATAAAAATAAACCCATTGGTCATCACGAATTCTATTACTATCCTTTGGATGTTTAATTATCGCTAAATGTTTTTTACGAAGTAAGTTTTTATCAACAATGTTATCTCCAATCGTAGAAAAGACAATTTTGGCCTCTCTATCTAATAGTATGACAATTCCTTTTTCATTTTTATATTGTGAACTGAGATCAATTTCAAGCTGACTTAATAATTTCAGATAATAGCCTTTAACATCCTGTAAGCCATGCTTTTTTAATGTATCATATTCTTGACTGATACGCAGCTGTACATGTTCCAAATCATTTTGTATGACATTACTATTTAAGTCATAAATAATATCTTTTATCGTGTTAATACTAATGAACATACTTATGACTGCTGTTGTCGTCACCAACACAATTGTAAACAAGCTGAGTTTAGGTAATAATTTCATTCCCCTAATTCTTCCATCGGTAGGACTCAGCATTACGTAAGAAATCAATGTCAAAAAGAACATCCAGTTGATCCGCTAAATCTAAATTAACCGTCAAATTGACCTGTTGATTCTGCCGGATGGGTATTGAATTCGGAGTCTCTCCTTGCAAAATTCTGATTGCTGTTTTGGCAGCATATTCTCCCTGTTCTTCAGGTACATGTACAAAACCAAGTAATACATAAGGAATCATCACTTCCTGAATCGTACCCGTTGGTATTCGAGTATTACTCATAATAAATTGATGCATTTCATCTTTATTCCAATTTTTAACACTCATGCTATTTTGAATAATAAGCATGTCAACTTCGTCTTGTAACAATAGATAAGCTTCACGCCACTGCTCTGAATTGTCAACAAAGATTTTTTTATTAAAAACAATACCCATTTTATTAATAAAGTTTTTGACATTAGTCTGATCACTGAGTGCTTTACCCGATAAAATACCTAAGCGATTACCATGAGCATGACGTGCAAGTTCTTTTGGTAGCGATTCAATAAGCTGAATTTCTTCCATCCCTGTCGCATTGTCATAGGGATAACCATAAACTGAGACATCCCAATTAATTCCACAAAAAACAATAGGAAGTTCTACATTTTTAAAATAAGGTTCAATTAAATATTTACTGGCATTATCATCTGCAGCAATCACTAAATCAGGTTTCCATATTTCTATTTTTTCTTTTGCTTTTAATGCACTTTTTTTTATAAATTCTATATCCCTGTTCCGTTTCGTATCCATGGAATAAACTTCCATCTCAATACCTTTACGCTCAAGAACAGAGCGAGCTCCAGCAACAATACCGGCTGACCAGGCATATTCCTGATGATATGAATCAATAAATAAAATACGTTTAGACTGAAGTTCATCGTCCGCTGATTGAACAATAAGGGGAAGGTTGAAACTAAAAAAAATGGCAATCAGTATAAAAAAGTGGGGAGTACTGAATGTTCGCCTATACATTTAATATCTCTCATCTCTTTGATACAGCTGGGTTTATTTAAAGTTTCTTTAAATATATTAAGCTTAAAGAATAGAAAACATACGATATAAAAGCAATGGCATTTGAGAGAGGAAAAATGGAAAAATAAATAAAAATCCTACATTGTTACGAAAATGTAGGATTTTTCAGGCATCAACGAGTATTCAGGTGTTAATTAAGACACCAAACACATGGATTTATCGCCTTTATTTTTTCTTAGGTAAATAAATGTCAGTACATGTCCCCTCTGCGACTTCAGTAGCAAAGTTGACAGTTTCTGATAAGGTTGGGTGTGGATGAATTGTTAAAGCAACATCTTCCATTTCAGCGCCCATTTCAACCGCCAGAGCTGCTTCAGCAATGAGTTCACCTGCATTTTTACCTAATATACCTGTACCCAACATACGATGTGTCTGTTTATCATACAGCACTTTTGTCATACCAACATCAGCACCGACAGATAATGCTCGACCACTGGCAGCCCAGGGAAAAACACCTTTTTCATACTCAATTCCATCAGCCTTAAGTTGCTCTTCCGTCTGACCACACCAGGCAATTTCAGGTTCAGTATAAGCCACGGAGGGAATAGTTCGAGCATCAAAGAAACGCTTTTGACCATCAATAACTTCAGCGGCTATTTTAGCTTCATGGGTGGCTTTATGTGCCAACATGGGCTGACCAACCACATCTCCAATCGCATAGATATGATCAACATTGGTTCGTTGTTGTTTATCTACAGGAATAAAGCCCTGTTCATTGACCATCACTCCAGCTTTATCTGCATCAATCAGCTTACCATTTGGTGAACGTCCAATGGCAACAAGCACATTATCAAAAGTGTCTTGTTCAGGTTCTTTTTTACCTTCAAATTTACAGACAATTCCTTCGTCTGACGGCGTTAATTCTGTGACTTTAGTATTCACAAAAATATTTTCATAACGTCGCTTCAAGGTGCGCTCAAATGGCTTAAGCAAATCACGATCAGCCCCCGGAATTAAACCTGGACCTAATTCAACCACCGTCACTTGAGCACCTAGTGCATGATAAACAGTTGCCATTTCCAAACCAATAATACCTCCACCAACAACTAAAAGTCGTTTAGGTATATTTTTTAGTTCAAGTGCATCCGTTGAATCCCATACGCGTTCATCTTCCCAGGGTATAAAGGGTAACTTGGTTACAGATGAACCCGCTGCAATAATACAGTTTTCAAAAGAGACAACAGTCTTAGAGCCCTTATCGTCTACAACTTCTATACTATTCGCTGAGACAAACTTACCAAAACCAGTGACAATCTGAACCTTACGTTGTTTTGCCAGTTGTTTTAAACCACCCGTCAAACGCCCAACGACTTTATTTTTATGAGCACGTATTTTATCAGTATCAATTTCAGGCTCTTGATAAGTGACACCAAGATCAGAAAACTCACGAGCTTCATTGACTACTTCTGCAACGTGTAATAATGCCTTAGAAGGAATACAGCCGACATTTAGGCAAACACCACCTAAAAAGTTATCTTTTTCTATTAATACAACTTGTTTGCCAAGATCGGCAGCTCTAAAGGCTGCGGTATAACCACCAGGGCCAGAGCCCAGTACAACCACTTGAGCTTGAATATCAGTATTACCGTCGTAATGAGCCGCTGCAGGTGCAACAGTCTCTGCTTGAGCTGCTTTTGATTCAACAACCCCATCATTTTTTTCAGGAGTTGTCACTTCTGCTTCTTGAGCGACTTCAGCTGACTCTAACTCAAGAATAACACTGCCTTGTGAAACAGCATCTCCCAGTTTAACTTTAACGGCCTTAACAACACCCGCACCAGAAGAAGGAATCTCCATGCTGGCTTTATCAGATTCCACAGTGATTAATGGATCTTCAACATTAACTTTATCACCTGGATTGACCAAAAGTTCAATTATTTCAACACTGTCAAAGTCACCTATATCCGGGACTTTTACTTCAATGGTATGACTCATTTTTAAAATTCCCGTCGTTTACATCAATAAATAGCGAACATCTGATAACATCTTACTCAGATAAGTTGAAAATGCAGCGCCCTGAGCACCATCAATCACACGGTGATCATAAGAGAGCGATAAGGGACACATTAAACGTGGTTCAAAATCAGAACCATTCCATACGGGCTCCATCTTGGAACGTGAGACACCAAGAATTGCCACTTCAGGTGCATTGACAATTGGTGTAAAACTGGTTCCACCAATACCGCCTAAACTGGAAATAGTAAAACATCCACCTTGCATTTCAGAAGGTTTCAGTTTTTTATCACGTGCCTTGATAGAAACTTCGCGTAACTCTGTAGCCAACTCACCAAGACTTTTTTGGTCAACATCACGAATAACAGGAACAACTAAACCATCCGGAGTTGCCACAGCAATACCAATATGATAATAGTTTTTCTGTATAAGTGATTCACCTGAAGCATCCAAAGAAGAATTGAAGCGAGGGAATTCTTTAAGACCGGCAACCACAGCTTTCATGATGAAAGACAGCATGGTAATTTTAATGCCTTTATCCGCATACTCTATATTACTTTTCTTACGAAATGCTTCTAATTCAGTAATATCTGCTTCATCAAACTGCGTCACATGAGGAATATTCACCCAGTTACGATGCATAAACTTGCCCGTTAGGATATTAATCTTAGACAGTTTTTTGGTTTCGATATCACCCCACTGACTAAAATCAATTTCAGGCATTGGTGCAACACCCAAACTGGCTCCACCACCTTGAGGCTCTTTTAAGGCTTGTTTTACATAGTCCTTAACATTTTCTTTAAGAACACGTTCACGATTCCCTGTCCCCTTCACTCTAGTCAGGTCAACACCCAATTCACGAGCAAACTTTCGCACAGAAGGTGAAGCATGTGCTTTTTTGAAATTATCGTGATCAATGTTTATTGTTGGTGATTGTTTTTTTACTGCAGAAGGTAGCTGAGCTGGTGCAGCTTTCTCTGTAGCTGAAGCTGGTGCTTGTACTGGCGCTTCTTTTACTGGAGCAGGCACTGGTTCTGCGACTTCACTCACTGAGGTAGCATCTAACAAGATGACTAAAGAGCCTTCAGATACTCGATCACCAATATTCACTTTAACTTTTGCAACAACTCCCGCATGACTACTGGGAATTTCCATAGTGGCTTTATCTGATTCAACCGTGACTAAAGAATCTTCCACACCAATTGTATCGCCTTCAGAAACTAAGACTTCAATGACTTCAACATCATCAAAATCACCAATATCCGGTACAAATACTTCTATCATTTTACTCATGATATTCTCCCTTCCTTAAGCAGTTGCTGGATTTGGTTTTTCAGGATCAATGCCATATTTTACAATAGCATCCTGTACCTTGCCCGCAGGGAACTGCCCGTCATCAGCCAATGATTTTAAAGCGGCAATTACAATATAGGTGGCATTCACTTCGAAGAACTTACGTAATTGAGCACGTGTATCAGAACGACCGAAACCATCTGTACCCAATACTTCATATTTTGCCGGTACCCATTTTCTGATTTGATCAGAATAGCCTTTGACATAATCCGTTGCTGAAAGCACTGGACCACGGCGATCTTTTAAACATTTCTCAATATAAGAAACTTTGGCATCTTCTAGAGGGTGTAGCATATTCCAACGATCCACATCTTGTGCCTCACGACGTAATTCGTTATAGCTGGTCACACTCCAGACATCTGCATCAACAGACCAGTCTTCATCTAGCATACGTGCTGCTTCAATTACTTCACGTAAAATTGTACCTGACCCCATTAATTGAATCTTCTTACGACGTTTACCACCACCTTGTAGTAGATACATTCCCTTGATAATGCCTTTTTCAACTCCCTTAGGTAAGGCTGGCTGTTTATAATTCTCATTCATTACGGTAATGTAATAGAACACATTTTCCTGTTCTTTATACATACGTCTCATACCATCTTGAATAATCACTGCAAGTTCATATGCAAATGTTGGATCATAAGTGACACAATTTGGAATCGTTGCAGCAGTTATTAAAGAATGACCATCCTGGTGTTGTAGACCTTCACCAGCCAGAGTGGTACGACCTGCAGTACCTCCCATCAGGAAGCCTCGTGCTTGCATATCACCCGCCATCCAGGCCAGATCACCAATACGCTGGAAACCAAACATTGAGTAGTAAATATAAAACGGCACCATATTGACATTATGATTACTATAAGCCGTTGCTGCAGCAATCCATGAAGACATAGCACCGGCTTCATTAATACCTTCTTGAAGAATATGACCTGATTTGTCTTCTTTATAGAACATAACCTGATCTTTATCCTGAGGTGTATAAAGCTGTCCTACAGAAGAGTAAATACCTAATTGACGGAACATGCCTTCCATACCAAACGTACGGGCCTCATCGGGAACAATCGGTACCACATTGTCACCCATCTTTTTATTACGACTTAGCAAGGTCAACATTCTGACAAAGGCCATTGTCGTTGACATTTCTTTATCACCTGAACCTTTTAACAGAGGTTCGAAAATAGATACTTCAGGAATATCTAGAGGTGGTGCAGTCTGATTTCGCACAGGCATTAAACCACCCAGAGCATCACGTCTGGACATCATGTATTTGTATTCATCACTGTCCTTATCGGGGCGGAAATAATCTGCTTTGGCCGCCTGCTCATCACTGATGGGAATATTGAAACGATTCTTATAAGCAATCATTTCTTCCGCATCCAGCTTTTTCTGAGAGTGTGTACGCATCTGGCCTTCACCTGCTGACCCCATGCCGTACCCTTTTACAGTATGAGCCAAAATAACCACTGGCTGACCCACTGTATCAGCGGCTTCTTTGTAGGCAGCATAAACTTTATGAGGATCGTGTCCACCACGATTCAAACGCCAGATATCGGCATCAGACATATTGGCGACCATGGCCTTGAGTTCTGGGTATTTACCGAAGAAATGCTCTCGAACATAAGCCCCATCTTTCGATTTGTAGTTTTGGAAATCACCATCAACACATTCCATCATACGGCGTTTGAGTAAACCATCTTTGTCTTTGGCTAATAATGGATCCCAGTAGCTGCCCCACATAACCTTAATCACTTTCCAACCAACGCCACGGAACTGTGCTTCAAGTTCCTGGACAATTTTGCCATTGCCACGAACAGGCCCATCAAGACGCTGTAGATTACAATTAATGACCCAAATTAAATTATCCAGCTTTTCACGCGCTGCCAGTGAAATTGCACCCAGGCTTTCTGGCTCATCCGTTTCACCATCACCAATAAAAGTCCAGATTTTACGACCACGAGTACTGGATAAACCACGATCATGCATATAGTGCATAAAACGTGCTTGATAAATCGATTGAATAGGACCGAGTCCCATAGAGACAGTTGGAAATTGCCAAAAATCAGGCATAAGCCAGGGATGCGGATAAGATGATAAACCATCGCCATCAACTTCCTGACGAAATTTATCCAGTTTTTCTTCATCCAGACGACCTTCTAAAAAAGCACGGGCATACATACCTGGTGCTGAATGTCCCTGAAATAAAACCATATCGCCACCATGTTCATGGGTAGGTGCACGGAAAAAATGGTTAAAACCAACATCATATAAAGTGGCAGCAGAGGCAAAACTGGCAATATGTCCACCCAGTTCAGTTGATTTACGATTGGCTTTAACCACCATAGCAGCAGCATTCCAGCGGATCAGAGAACGAATTCTTGCCTCCATAGCCACATCACCTGGAATAGCTTGTTCCAGATGAGTCGGAATCGTATTCACATAAGCCGTTGTTGATGAGTGAGGTAAGTTCACTCCCGAACGTCGAACTTTTTCAATCATTTGCTCTAGTAAGAAATGAGCTCTTTCAGGACCTTCTACTTCGAGTACACTCTCAAGGGCATCAAGCCATTCTTGTGTTTCCAGCTGATCAATATCTTGTTCAGAACTCTGGTTGGAACTCTGGTTGGACATGGTTTAATCTCCTGCCATGTACTAGTATCGGTAATATCATCCAACCGACATTAGTATTTTATTATTTAATAATCATTAATTAGCAGTGATATTGTGCTAATTTTATACTCTTCATACCATAAATTTTACATGGTAATTTTTATTTACTTATTTTTCAATTAGTTACAAAGAGCAAATAAATATTTAATTATTCTTCGGCCAAGTATAGAAAATTATCCAACAGATTACAATGCTATTACTCATTAGAAAAGCAGGGGATTCTACTGATATTAGTCATAAACCGACTTTGTATTGAGCAAGAAATTTAATTTGAAAAATAATATATGGATTAATACAAATATGTTTCCTATTCTTTAAATTGAAAAATCAGAAAGAAGAACTGAGGTAATGAATTTACGATGAAACCTAAGATACAACCACTAGATATTGAACGAAAGCTGCCCGAAAACTCCTATATTGTGTCAAAAACCGATCTAAAAGGTAAGATTACCTACGCCAACCGCATTTTTATGGATATGGCATGTTATTCTGAAAGTGAATTATTGGGTGTACAACATAATATTATCCGCCATCCCGACATGCCCAGAGGTGCATTTAAATTTGTCTGGGATACTATCGCCCAAGGCAAAGAAGTCTTTGCCTATGTAAAAAATCTTGCAAAAGATGGACATTATTATTGGGTGCTTGCCAATATCACTCCTGACAGAGATATCAATGGGAACATCATTGGTTATCTCTCCGTCCGAAGAAAACCCAGCAGTCAAGCCATAGCCACAATTGAACCTATTTATCAGCAAATGTTGGATATTGAAAAACAACACCATGCAAAAGATCAAATGGATTATTCTATCGGTTTCTTAGTTGATGCATTAAATAGTCAGGGGGTGAGCTATGAAGAATTTATCCTTTCAATCTAAATTAAAGTTTATGATTCATGGTTTTAACTTCCTGATTTTTACTCTTTTACTAACAACTTTTGTTCAACATGGTTTTAACATCTGGTATTTAGGATTTTGGCTTGTTGCCAGTGCTTATGGTATTTATTCTTTATTATTGATAAAAAAACCATTTCAAATGATGGACAACATCACTCAAATTATGAGTGAAGCAAGCGATGGTCAGTTTGGACGTCGTATTACCAATGTGAGCCCTGAAAAAGAACTGTATGATATGTCATGGCATATCAATGATATGCTTGATCAAATTGAACCTTTCTTTCGAGAAGTCAATACCACATTTAATTATGCAGCTGAAGGGAGTTTTTTTAGAAAAGCTCAGCCCGAAGGTTTACATGGTGATTTTAAAACTTCTCTATCACATATTAATGATACACTTCAAATTATGGAAGACAATATCGCTTACGTTAATCGCAATGATTTACTATCACGATTAAGCGAGCTAAATATTAGGAAAATGCTCAGTAATTTAAAATTAAATCAACAGGATATGATGGATATTACTGAGCAAATGTCGATTGTTGTCAATATTGCAAAATCCAATACTGAAGAAGTAACTGAAGCACAACAGGCTTTAGTTCATATAGTTAAAGTACTGGAGGGTGTTATGACTCGCGTTGACACTACCAGTGATGCCATTGAACAGCTCAATGAACGCAGTGTACGAATGAATGATGTCATTACAATGATCGCCGGCATTGCAGAACAGACTAATCTTTTAGCACTTAATGCCGCCATTGAGGCCGCACGTGCTGGCGAACAAGGTCGAGGCTTTGCAGTCGTTGCCGATGAGGTACGCACACTGGCAGCTAATACTAAAAATGCAACTGATGAAATTACCAGTTTAATAGCCAGTATTACTACAGACACCAAGAAAATGTTAACCGACTCTGCCCAAATGCGTGAAATGACCAATGAATCTCAAAGTGAGATTAATGATTTTGAGAAAAAATTTACAGATTTTTCTAAATCAACTCACACTACACTAAAAAAAATAACTTATGCCCAACAAGTCAACTTTGCATCGTTGGTTAAAATCGATCATATGGTCTTTAAGCAAAATGGATATATGGCCATTAGCAAGGGTCATGATTCTGAGGAGGCTTTAGCTGTAAAAGTTGACCATAATAGTTGCCGCCTGGGTAAATGGTATTATGATGGCGATGGACAAAAAAACTTCAACGAAACCAGTGCATTTAAAAAATTAGAATCACCTCATGCTCAGGTTCACAATTCAATCCATCAAGTCATTGAATTAATCAGTAACGATTGGGAAAAAAATAAAGAACTCAAAGATCAAATTATTCAGGCTTTTGAATCTGCGGAAGATGCCAGTGATCAGGTGATGGTATTTCTTGATCAAATGGTTCAGGAAAAACAATGAAGTAACACCCTATGATATAGGGTTTAGAAAATACCTATACAAAAAGCTGTCTGGCAGCCTCAATATTCAAAGCAGTTTTAAACGGGGGAGACTCATTAATACAGCGTGATAATCCATAAGCAGCAGAAGGTTTCATATGAATGACAATTAACTCAGTATTATTTAACTTACAGAGTGTGTTCAGATATTTTAACCATTCATAGTAGGTTTTATCGATTAAAGAAATACTTTTTAAATCATAAATAAGCCCCTTTGTTCGATTTTTTTGTAAAAAACGAATCACCCCTGAAGCATATTGTTCAGGGTTAGATGGATCAAGACTTACTCCTGGTTCAAATAAAACACACTGTCTGGACAGTATGGTTAAGTGTACATCTTGCATTATGAACCCTTACTAGAAACAACAATGTTAAGATGACGAAATGCTTCCTTTAAACCTTCTGATAGAGTTGCTCTGGTTACAACATCCCCCAGGTCTATATTTAAATTAGTCAACGCTCTTGCAATTTCTGGTCGAATTCCCGTGATTATTGGCGTTGCCCCCATTAATTTGACAGCACGCATCATTTGAATCAAATGATGTGCAACTTGAGAATCAATTGTAACCACTCCAGTCACATCAATAACCACCATACGAGAACGTTCACTTTCAATTCGTTGTAATAGTTTCTCCATAACAACCATTGTTCTGGATGAATCAAGACTACCAATAATAGGTAAAGTTAATACACCATCCCAAATTTCAGTAATCGGCGTAGAAGTCTGTAATAGTTCTTCTTGTTGCGCCTTAATGGTAAACTCCTTTTCACCAAGATAGATCTCAAAAACATGTAGGGTCATATCATTAAACAAAGAAGCCATCATTAATAGAACTTCACGGTATTGAGCCATGGTCATTGATGTATCATCTTGCAAACCTTCGATTAAACTGGTTTGCAAAAAATGCATATATGAAACAAAGAGATCCATAGTACCACCACGAATCTGGATTTCTTCTGAACAGTTATTAAAAAATGAAATCAGCGCTTTGTACTCATGAGAATTTTTGTTTGACTCAATATTTGCCCCATCCTGAGTTTGTAAAATTGCAACAAATAGCTCTAGAAATTCAATGGAATAATCCTCAATTTCTTCCCCCGAAAGTAGGCTATTATTACCAAAAGCATCTGCTCCTTTGGTTTCAATAAGTGATGTAATATTGCCAATATTTAACTTTAGATTTTCAATCAGCAATTCAGATGTAGATATTTTTTTCTTTCTAGCCATAGATACCTCGAATACATTATTATATTTTATTATTTCGACGTTAAAGTCGTTTCAAAGCGATAATAGACTGATCGTCACTGCTTCTACCTTTTTTATTACCCAGGAAAAAACAAATCAGCTGTGGATGTTTATCCCACAGCACTGAAAAATCTTTCAATTTCCAATTTCTTCGAATACCATCTGAGGCACTGAATATTACTTCACCGGTTTTTAATTCAAATTTTTGCCTGCTATAACTACGGGAAGCACTACCTAGAATTCCTGAACAGACTTTGAGCTCTTTTAATTGAGATTTCTCTAACTGTTTATCTGAAGATTGAACAATTCTAAATAAACGCATATCACCTACAGCACAGTACTCCCCTTCACCAACTTCTGAATTATATTTAAGAGCAACCACTGCTGCACCAGCAGTCGTTGCTAATGTCCTTTGTGTAATATCAAGCATTTTTTCAACATTATGCACATGGATATCTGTTTTTATTGTTCTGACTTTTTGGGCAATTTTTTCAGCTTCTGGACCATGCCCTGTTGCATCTAAATGCAAACAACTCATTTTATTTTCATTCAGATTCAACCAAAGGTCATCACCATTTTGCGCCATATCATGATAAGCCCTGCAAAACATGCCATATTGATAAGCATCTATTTTCTCTTTTTGAGAACGGTAAAAACGTGCCCAACAAGCAACACCATGCCAAACATTTTTATCTGTTGATGTTTCTGTAATAGTAAACAGGTCAGATTCATCGGCCATACGACTAATTGAGCCCAAGCCCTTTCCCATTGTTTTTGATGTGGTAAAACCATCCTTATAAGCTTTATCTACATCTTTAATACCTGGTCCATAATCCATTGCGAAGATATCAATTGTTACTGGCGCTGGTGATTGTCTATTCCCTTTTCTATCACTTCGTTTTTCATTCGTTTTTCGCTCACTTTGAAAGCGTTCTCCATTAGGCCTTTCACCATGAAACCAAAGTTGCACCATTCCTGTCTTATTTGAATATTTAACCTGATTTGACAGCATTTCACTGGCAACAATTTGCATATTTTCAATACTAATTGGATCAAAGCCTAATTTTTTGGCAAGTGTTTTCAAACGCACTTTAAATAATACCAAGCTACTTTCATCTTTAACGACTTGTTGTATTGAAAGCTTCATTACATTAATATCCCAAATTTGTAATTAAGAAAGGTATTAGTTTGGTACATTTTCTAATTCATGATCAATAACAATCTGACCTCGCCCTCTTTCTTTAGCTTCATATAGTGCTTCATCTGTGCGTGAAATTAATGATTCAACCGTATCATCAGCTCTTAATAAAGCAATACCAATACTGACTTTATTATCCATGCTCTGTAATATTTTTTCTGCAGAGCGATGAGCAAATTCTGTCTCCGCAAAACAAATAACTGCAAATTCATCACCGCCCATGCGACAAACATGGTCAACATCTTTTCGTGTAAACTGAGTCATAAACTTTGCCATATTTTTCAACACTTCATCACCTGCCTGATGCCCCAGGTTATCATTTACCTCTTTAAAATAATCAAGATCAAGCATTATTAGAGACAAGGGATTACCTTGTCTTTGACAATACTTTACGCCATCTTCTAAACGTCGGTCATAGGCGCCTCGATTATAGATTTGAGTCAGACTGTCAATTTCAGCTGCACGAATACTTTCTTGCAATTGAGAACGTTTAGCATCCAGTTTTTGTTCCAGTTGTAATAATTCCTGTGCAGCACGTTCTTTGGCGGCATTCATTTCAAGACGGATACTTTCATTATGTTGACGAAGTAATTCCGGATCGCTGACTTCACTTTCCAAACGTAACATCTCTCTGATTTCTTCTATACGTTCTTCAGAGGGTTGCTCAGATAACGACAATAAAAATTCATCCTGAGTACAATTTAAGCTGCTATTTTGAACTCTATCACAAGTACCTAAATAAAGTTTATTAGCCTGAAGGACAAGTTGTAAATTTGAATATTCAGCTTCAGAACCTTGTGTCTTTGAAATATTCTCAAGCATTGCTGGTAACTTTGCAGCTCCGACAAACGGACTAACATTAAGCATCTCAAGACATTTCATAACAAATTGTATAAATCGTTGTTTATCAGGCTCCACAAAAAAAGGAAGCTTTAAAAGAAGCATGGATTTCACACCTAATGAGTCATTAGGTTCAGAAGCAGTAGTTGATGTCGTTAGTAATGGGGTGCTGGACATATTTATATTAATCTATTTTGTTATTCAGTCCGTGTTATTATGTTTATTAGTTATAGTACATCTCAGAAATAATGCAAATCTGCACAGATAGAATATGAATTACTCAAAATTTTCATCCTCACATAGCGATCATCCACTAACAAAGCAGTTACTCCATTTGCTGACTTTGGCAACTCCTGTTTTTGCTACTCAATTCAGTCAGATGGCAATGGGAGTTGTTGATACTGTGATGTCAGGTCATGCCAGTGCAGCTGATTTGGCGGCAGTAGCTGTTGGTTCCAGTATTTGGATTCCTCTTATATTGTTTTTTGGAGGAATTTTAACTGCAATCACTCCTACCATTGCTCATTATTGTGGAGCGAAAGAGCTCTCTAAAATCGGACATACAATTCGACAGTCAGCCTGGATAGGAGGAGTTCTCAGCATATTGGGCTTTGTTGCATTATTTTCTATTCATGATTTATTTGTTTTTATGTCTGTTGAAGCCCCAATACTTCCTATTGCCAGCGGTTATTTACGAGCCATCGCCTGGGGGATGCCTGCCATCATCGGTTTTTTTATCTTACGTTATCTTAATGAAGGTATGGCTAATATCATGCCGATAATGATCACAGGGTTTCTGGGACTATTGGTGAATATTGTTTCCAACTACATTTTAATTTTTGGCCATTTTGGTTTTCCTGCTCTAGGTGGAGTGGGTGCAGGCTGGGCCACGACCATAACCCACTGGGTCATGTTTGTCTGCTTATTAATTTATCACTTAAAGAGTCAAAAATTCCTAGCGATCAAGCTATTTATACCCGATTTATCGCCTCATTTTCATGAGTTGATAACATTGTTAAAACTGGGTATTCCCATCGGGATCAGCTTTTTTGTCGAAGGTAGTATTTTTTCAATCATTGCTTTGTTCCTTGCACCCATGGGGGTTATAACTGTTGCGGCACATCAAATTGCATTAAGTTTTTCTTCATTAATTTTTATTTTACCCCTCAGCTTGTCCATTAGTCTGACTATTCAAGTAGGGCAAAATATAGGGGCACAACAATATCAACAGGTACGTGACACCATTAAAGCAGGTTACTTGATTAGTCTCAGCATATCATTGATTGCAGCATTTATAATCATGAGTTTTTCTTCTGATATTGCCGCCTTATACACGAACAATATCGAAGTCATTGAATTAGCCAGCAGCTTAATGATTTTTACTGCCTTATACCAATTCTCTGATGGAATTCAATTATGCTCAGCAGGTTCATTACGAGGCTTAAAAGACACTGCTATTCCCATGTTTCTATCCATAGTCGCTTATTGGATAATTGGCTTTCCATTAGGTTATATATTGGCTTTAACGAATTTAATTACAGAGGAAATGGGTGCGAAAGGCTTTTGGATTGGCTTATTATGCGGCTTGAGTTTATCCGCTATCTTTATGACTTTGAGACTCTACACCAGACCTAAAATACGCTAAGATAGAGATAGTAATCACTTCTTATCACAGAAGATTTTAACAAAAGGTTTCATATGGATTTAGAAATTCGTCATCTTAAAACGCTGGTTGGCCTGAAAGAAACGGGGAGCCTGGTGGCGACTGCAGAACGACTTAATTTATCACAATCTGCACTATCTCATCAGCTTAAGGTTTTAGAAGATTATCTCGGTACCCCCGTATTAGTCAGAAAAACTCGCCCAATGCGTTTTACTCCAGTAGGTCAAAAACTACTTGAATTAGCAGATAAAATCTTACCTTTAGTTAAACAAACAGAACAACAAGTATCCCGTATCAAAACGGGTGATAGTGGTAGTCTTCGAATAGGCGTTGAATGCCATAGTTGCTTTGACTGGCTGATGCCCACTCTCGACCAATACCGTCTGAACTGGTCTGATGTCGAGTTAGATCTCTTAACTGGTTTTGACTTAAACCCTACAGAATCATTATTACGAGCTAACACCGATTTGATTGTCACTTCCGATATTCGTAATAGTGATGAAGTCATTTATATTCCATTATTTCACTATCAAATATTATTAGCAGTCTCTAAGGATCATCCATTGGCATCAGAAGCCTGTATTTATGCTGAAGATATGTATGATGACACCTTAATCACTTATCCAGTCGAACGTGAACGTTTGGATATTTTTACTCGTTTTTTAACACCTGCTGGTGTTGAACCCAGTCTGGTGAGACACTCCCAGGTCAATGCAATGACTTTGCAACTGATTGCCAGCAATCGAGGAGTCTCGGCATTGCCCTGTTGGGTGCTCAACCAAAAGGTACTGGAACAATATGGTATTAAAGCACTGCCACTGGGAGAAAAAGGTTGCTGGGGTACATTGTATGCAGCCATTCGCAAAGAAGATCAACATCAGGCTTATTTTATCGCTTTCATTAAGCAGGCCAAAGACATCATTGAGAGTCATCTGGAAGGTATTATTCCCATTGATGAAACCTCAAAACAAACTCCAAAATGACGCCTGAAACAAAAGTCCATAATATTCTTTTTATTGGTCATCTATGGCCTGAACCAACATCCTCTGCAGCTGGCTATAGAACACTTGCCCTTTTAAAAGCACTTTTGAGGATGCTAGAAAACCCTGATTTTAAAAAAACCAATGGAGCTCATTGGCAACTTCATTTTACCAGTGCTGCAGAAAAAACTGAATTTTGTGCCGAAATGGATCATTGGGGTATTCTCAGTCATCAAATAAAACTCAATGACAGTTCATTCGATCATTTTGTTAAAAATTTGAACCCAGAGATTGTTTTTTATGATCGTTTCATTACTGAAGAACAATTTGCTCCACGTATTCATGAACAGTGTCCTGGTGCCATTAATATTCTCGACACTCAGGATTTGCACTTTTTGCGCAGGGCTCGCCAAAATGAATTAAAGAACTCTGTACAAAACTCAAACTCTGATTTATCAATACCACAAGCAATCAACTTACAAACCGATGATAGTATCCGAGAAATAGCGGCTATTTTACGCTGTGATCTCAGTTTAATTATTTCAAGCTATGAAATGACGTTATTAACTCAACAATTTAAAATTGATTCTGAGTTACTTCATTACTGCCCTTTTATGTTAACTCTGAATCAAGAAAATAACCTTTCCCCTTCTTTTGAAGAAAGAGAACATTTTGTGATGATTGGTAACTTCCTTCATCCCCCTAATTGGGATGCAGTACTTTGGTGTTACCAATCCATTTGGCCTAAGATTCGAAAACAACTCCCACAGGCTGAAATACATATTTATGGTGCTTATCCTTCTGAAAAAGTCTGGCAATTACACCAGCCTAGCAAAGGTTTTATTATTAAAGGCCGTGCCGATGATGCGTTAAAAACACTTGAACAATATCGAGTCAATCTTGCCCCATTACGATTTGGCGCTGGAATAAAAGGTAAAATTGCAGATGGTTTTATAG
>JAPHSW010000273.1 GCA_026196615.1 Gammaproteobacteria bacterium
TTCATTTGAAGCCTTTGGATATCATAATAATTGCGTCAGAAACAACTATTTGATCATTTATGGGGCTTCAATTCAATTCCTAAAGATCATACCTATGATTAATGACTAAATAATCATCATAGCTTATTTATTTAGTCTTTCTGTGTATAACAGTATGATATTGGCCTTTTCAAGTTTCAAAATATGAGTTTTATTAATTAAAAATAAAAGGTTAGTTATGCTGTTTGAATTAAGTTTTGTAAGAACAAAAGAAAAGTTTATATCTTTTTTTGCAATTATCATATGGAGTGGAATGAGCTTTGTTAGTCATGCTGCAATGGTTGATGGAAAAGATATTCCGATACATCAAGTTGATTCAGAAAATTGTAAAGAGTGTCATAAAAAAATATATAAGCAATGGAAAGGGTCTATGCATGCACAAAGCACTGCTCTAAAAGATCCCATTCATGGTGCATTTTATAAACAAGTGATTGGTGACCCAACAAAAGAAGATGTTCGTACAGCCAAAGGAAAATACCCTGTGTGTTTGCAATGTCATGCACCATCAGCAGCAAAAGATAAAAAAACAAAATTAGACAGCATGGTATCGTATCAACAGGGGGTCAGCTGTGTGAGTTGTCATACCTTGAAAAAGTACAAAGGTATTCAGGGTAAAGATGGAAAAATGAATCTGGGCATCAAAGCCTATGAATTATCAGATAAGATCCAGGGCCCTAATGGCATGCTGAGTGAGCAAGGCAAAACGGCTGATGCACTGAGAGCTAAACTGGATGACGAGGGTGAATTAAATCCACATTTGGGTAGGGACAATAATAATAAAGCCTTTATGTCAGATGATGATGTTAAATCACTTGACCTTCCTATGGAAGGCAATTCAATGTTAAAAACTTCGGCCGCATGTTTAGGGTGTCATGATAGACGTAATAATTCTCATGGCGTACCACTATGTGCTACCGGTGATGAAATGGTGAGTGGTAAGAGTCGTGAAACCTGTCAATCATGCCATATGCCAATTAGTGATGGAATTGTTTCTCACAATATGGGCGGTGGACATGATAATGCAATGCTCAAACGCAGTGTTCGTCTTGATGTAATGGCAAAAAAATCAGGTAATAATCTTGCCGTTGATGTTGTTGTTGAAAATTTACAACCACATGATGTACCAACAGGTGCACCATTTAGAAATGCCTATATTAAATTAACGGCATTAGACAAAGAGGGCAATATCCTTTGGCAAAACTTTAAAAAACATCCTGCTAAAGAAGATCCAAAAGCCTATTTTGCTTATACTTTAACTGATGATGAAGGTAAATTTGCTCCTCCACCAAAAGCGACAAAGCCGGGTAAAAATACACGATTAAAATCCTATGAAAAGCGCACTCTTAATTACACAGTTGCCGCTAAAAATGTCGATAGTATTCGTGCAGAGATGTATTACAATTTATTGTGGGCTGGTCTTGTAAAGAAATTAAAACATCTTGATGATGAACTTAAAGAGCCTAAAAAAATAGCCTGGAGTGAAGTGAAAATTAAATAGCACTTTCTTAAGTTATTTTCAATATTAAAAGTCCTGAATTAAATAAATCAGTTCAGGGCTTTTTTTTGCATCTGGAAATGTATTGATTATTTATCCCATATAACCGTTTCAAGGCTTTCTAGCATTTGATAAATTGCAATTGCTTGTTGGGCTTCTTTGGCTGGTGTTTTTCTTGTAGATTTCAAAAATGCGTGAATAATTTTTAAATGGCCATCTTTTGATTTAGAAAAAAGCACTCGTGCTGATTCCTTACCATTGTCAACTCTAAGCTTATAAATAGTGCCTTTATATTTCCAAATTTTTGAATTTAAGGCCTTAAGACTTTTGCAATGATACAGGTCTCCATGTTGCACATAAGATTGAAACTTATTAAATATCTTAATACGAAGATCTTCTGAGATGCCATCGAAAAATAAATATAGAGGGCGAGTCATTTTATTTTTTTCAACTAAAAGTATATTCATAAACTCACAATTAAAAAACCAATATTAAATTGATTTTAATGATAATGACATGTTGTTGCTATAGCCATTTATACATGACTAAAGCATCAACATATCCTTTTGTGGGATGGTTAAATGCTTTAGGCAGATTTCCAACTGTTTCAAAGCCCAGCTTTGTCCACAACCTCACAGCTCCCTTATTACTTGAAGCAACAAAATTAAATTGCATTGCTTTGTATCCATGCTCTTTTGCGACTTCTTGAGAGTGTTTGCACATTGAAGTGGCTAGACCTCGACCTCTTGCTTTTACTGACACCATATAACCACAATTACATACATGACTTCCAGGACCAGCTTGGTTGGTTTTTATATAGTATGTACCTAGAATATCGTTGTTCTCTTCAAATACGAATGTTTTTCTTGGTGCTTTTAACCAAATTTGTAATGCTTCTTCTTTTGTCGTATTTCGAGGATAGGCGTAAGTTTCACCTGCAGACACTATTTCATGAAAGATAGGCCAAATTTTGTCAAAGTCATTTTCTATAGCTTCTCTGATATTCATTTTTTACTCTTAAAGATAATGCCTTGCTCATGCTGTTTATAGGTAACCGCCAATTAATCCCACCTATGATCTGATCTAAAAATTGTCCAGACTGTTACTTTTTAAAATCATTAAAAGGTGACATCATGCCCCATGAGAGAA
>JAPHSW010000069.1 GCA_026196615.1 Gammaproteobacteria bacterium
AGAAGAATATGAAGCAGAAGCAATTCGAATTGTTCGTAATATGCCTGGTGGTAATCGTAACCGAGCTAAAGTAATACAAGGTAGTCGTGCCAAACGAGACATGAAGCGCTTAGATGTTAAAAGTAACTCTATTGTCAGTATTATGAAGTTTGAGCATAAAGTTGCAGAATATTATCTTAAGGCATCCTATGGAAGTGTTCTTAGAGTTGCAGATGCTGAAGCTTTGCGTACAACTGCAAGAGGGATTACTCCGGATGGACTGGCTTCAGGCAGCTATAGTATGTGGCGTTGTGATGTTTCTGATGCAGAATTGGTGTTTGGTCAAGGTGCTCGTGAACGAGCCCTGATTGCCAAACAAGAAGAGCTGAGAATACAGGAAGATGAAGCTAATAAACTTTATCGAACACATCAGAACAATAGTCAGATTTTTGCTCTAATCGATCCGATTAAATCACTCAATTATGTCAGTATTATTAATACCATGCTTGATCATCATCGTCGTTTAAAACAGGCAGAAACAGCTTTATCCAATCTTGATTTAAGCAGTTTTAATACGCTGGAAAAAGAACTGGATGAGCGTAAAGCAGATTATGATGAATTTGATCAACAGGGTAAAAACCTGATCAAAGAATTAGGTGGTTTGCAAGTTGAATTGAAAAAGCAAAAAGAGAAAGTCAAAACTCTGGATGATTCACAGGAACAATTACAGGAAGAACTGGAACAGCAGGAAGAGCAGCTACAGAAGATCAGCACGATACAAACAGAATTTGATAGCGAAAAGACTTTGAATCAAGCTGATGAACGTGCCCAGCTGGCTGGTAACGAAATTGATTTTATTTCTGAAGTAGAATCCGTACGTGAACGATTAGGCAAAACGACTATTAATATTGAGCAATCGGTGATGCAACATAATCAGCATTGTAAAAATTATGATGCGATTGTTTATGATTCCGATTCATATGCATTGCACAGTCATGAATTTTTTAAGCGGATTAATCAATTATTAGGTGAAGTCGACTCCATTAAAAATCGTTTAAAAAATAATGTGCTTGCTGAAAAACAGGAAAAATTAACCAGTCTCAAAGAAGATTTCAACACTGCTTTTGTCACTAATCTTTGTCATTCAATTTATCAGGCAATTAATGATGGCAAACGTATTTTGGATGACCTCAATGGTGAATTGGAGCATCATAGATTTGGTACTGATCAGGAAAGTTTTCGTTTTGCTTATACCTGGGTTCCAGAATTTCGAGAGTATGAACGTTTCTTTAAAGAAGTCATTCAGCAACCCAATCTAGGTGATGGTACAACATTGTTTAATGCCGAACTCTCAGAAAATGCGCAAAAAATTCGTGATAAATTAATGGCGATGTTACTGGATGAAGATGAACAAAAAGCAGCCAGAGAACTGGATCGTATTAGTGACTATCGAAATTATCGAAACTATGAAATTTTCAAGGAGCCAATGGGTAAAGAGCCCATTGCTTTGAGTCAGTATGGTACAGGCTCAGGTGGACAATTAGAAACACCTGCCTATATTATTCGCTCAGCTGCGATTACCTCAGCATTTCGTTTTAATGAAGGTAATAGTCATTTACGAATGGTCATGGTTGATGAAGCATTCTCTAAAATGGATGAATCTCGTTCACGAGAAGTGATCAGTTATTTAACCAATACTCTGGGACTGCAATTAATCTTTATTATGCCAACCAGTAAGTCGGGTCCTTTTATGGATTTGATCAGTAATCAGTTTGTATTTAGTAAGTGTCCTACAACAAAACCAAGAGGCGAATTACAAACTCGCATGCTGGTGGATCGCAAAATCTGTGATCAAGATAAACTCAAAGAACTCTGGGCCAATCATCGTAAAACCATCAGGCATCAAGCCATGTTGGATTTTATGGAAGAACTATAAGTTAAAAAAGGATCAAAATGAAACTGAATGAATTTTTACAAAAACTAAATCAGGTTCCTGAAACTGTTGAATTTTCTGATACCATGTCTGTCATTGAAGCATTATATGATTTTACAGAAACTGAATTTCAAAATGGAGATTTAATAAATAAAGCAGGAGAAAACTCGGGCTCCTGTAAACTCTTTGCTTTTGCTCAATTACAAAGTTTATCAAAAGAACAAACGCTAGCCTGTTTTGGTGCTTACTACCGAGACGATGTGCTAAGTAATCCAGATGCTGATAATCACCAGAATATACGGAATTTTATGAAACAGGGCTGGTCAGGCATTTCATTTGCAGTAATACCTCTTCAAGAAAAGTAATTGAGCAATACTATTTTAACTTATTGAAAAAATCCATAACCTGCTGACTGAGATCATGTTTTGGGTTAAAGCCAATAAATATTAATATGGCTGCTAGTGTAAAGGCTAGAAATTTTAAAAGAGGGAATAAAAGCAACGTTACAAAGAGGACAATTAAACCAGCAATCAGATATTTGGGTGCTTTGACATATTTTGAAAGATTGTTCGACAGATCATTAAAAATTACTGATATTTTTGCTGCGATTTCATTCATACTTTTGGCTCTGATACTCATTGTTCCCAAGAGAATAAATTATATCAGGAATCAGATCCCCTGTAATTCAAAAAAGGAGCTGATTTATTTTTTTGTTTTTACTCCTGCTTTACAATTAACTCAGTTGTAGCATAAGCTGTTTGGTAAGTTTGTCCTATAATAAATCCTATTATAAGACAGGATATTAAACGAAGATTTATAACTAACAATGGTATATTTATGCTAAAAATCATTCTTTCTTGTGTTTTTGTTGCCCTGCTCTCAGGATGTGCGGGCTTAGAAACAAAACCAGCACAATTTAAAGTCAATATTAGCACTATGAAAATGTTGGAATCATCATTGATGGAGCAACGTTATCAGGTGAGCTTACGTATTATGAATCGAAGCAAAGAGACATTAAATGTGGATGGTATAAGCTTTGATATTGAATTGAATGACAAGGATTTTGCATCTGGTGTGAGTAATGGAAAGTTTAAACTTGAGCCTTTATCAGAAACTGTGGTTGATGTAACTGTCACAAGTACAATTTTTGGTCTAATCAGACAAGTCCACAGTTTTAAAGAACTTGAATCAAAACCACTCAAATATGAATTAAGTGGTTCTGTTTATACCAGTAATTCTATGTTTGGTATCCCTTTCACTGAACAGGGTGATATTAATTTTACTCCTTGAGTAATGATTTCTCTGTTATTTGAGTGTAAGTTGAATTTAGTTTTATGACAAAAGAAGCTCCTTGCCCTGGGCCATCACTATGAGCTTCAATTTGCCCTCCCATTTCACCTATCAAATTGGCGCAGGAATGCAGACCAAAGCCATGACCATTCTGTTTGGTTGTAAACCCGTGTTGAAAAATTCTAGTAAGAGAATCTTGTAAAATTCCATAGCCATTATCTTTAATCACAATGACTATGGATTGTTGTTCTGCAAAGAGTTTTATGTTCAATAAACGATTATCTTCTGAGTTGTTAATAAGTGCGTGTTGAGCATTAATGAAAATATTACTGAGTATTTGATGAAGCTTTGCTCGATCACCTGAGATTTTGGGTACGAGTTCGAAATCTGTAGTGACTTGAATAAAATGCTTATCAAAATTTATTTTTTGAATATTAAGTGACTCATTAATAATTGATTCAAGATCAAATTCTTCAATGTATAAGTTATCTTTTGCATGTTTTTGCTGGTTGGCAATAATATCACCAATTATCCCAATACTTTGATTCATTCGTATAGAATTTGCGAGAATAGCTTCATTTTCTTTAACAAGAGAATTTCCTAGTTTATCTAATAATACAGGTACTTTTTGACCTCTCGGATCATCATTTATAAATTGACCAATATTTGTATTATGCTGATTAATTAATTCATTTGTTTTGATTAAGCCTGATACTCTTGAACGTTTGAGCATTGTGCAGTTATCTTGATTAGCAACATTAACGCTATTAATGACATTGCCTATATTGTGTAATACGTTGATTGCAATCTCAGCCATACCTGCTGCACGAGCAGATTTAAGTAATTCATTTTGCACGGCTTTTAATTCAGCTGTACGTTCATTGACTTTATCTTCAAGGTGTTGATTTAAATTTTCCAACTCATTCTGGATAACTTTTAGGCGTTCATTTTTTTTATTTAAATCTTTTTGGTTCAATAATAATTGGCTTAATGTTTCTTTGATCTTTATCCGCATTTTATCAAAGCTTTGGCTTAGAACGCCTACTTCATTATCACTGTTAATTATGATGGGGGAATCATAGTTACCCCGTGAAATATCAACTGTTGCTTGAGATAATTCAGCTAATGGTTGGCTCAGGAGCGTGGCAGTATAGCGTGTTGCCAAAAAGGCCAAAAATATAACAATAAAAGCGAGAAGTAATACTATGAACAGGGTGAGAAACATTATTTTTTGAGTCACAGATTGTGCTTCGACTCTTGCACTCTCCAACTGAGATGTAGAAATACCATAACGGATGATACCTAATATTTGTTTTTCTAATGGCTTGCTTTCATTAGATTCGGAATCTGCTTCTGATAGACCCATAACGGGTGCAGCAAATTCATAAACTAACGTATCATTTAAAGTGGACGAATACATGGGAGCAGTGTTAGGATTAATTTTAATATGACTGCTTTGAGTTAAATGGCTTGCCCATAGAGAGATCGTATCATTCAGAACGGATCTTTGTGTTAGGTTTTCATCATCTGATTGATGGTAGATAATAGTCCATGGAAGCCTGTCGGTATCCATAAAGATGCCATAAACAATATCTTTATCATTTGCTACAGTTGCTGATACAAGATTATGAATTGCAGAAAATGAATTATCATTGACCATTTCAATCAATGCCTGACTATTATTGACAACCAGAGTATTACCTTTGGTTACCAGAGCCTGAAAGAGTTGTTTTTCTGAGTTTTTTAAATTAGTGTTGGCTGTATAAATGATCATTATGGCAACAATTGATAAAACTGCTATAAAGGTAATAACCAAAATAGAAGTAACTCGTTTTATTAATGTATTTCGTATACTGGATGTCATAATAATTGCAAATTAAAAACCTTGCGGATAGTATTGTTATTTAATGACTATTAAGAATACACTTAGGATAGCCTAATGGCAAAGAATCTGACAATTTTAGCAATTGATGATACTCCAGATAATCTGGGGCTGCTTGAGAAAATACTAGAACATGAAGAATACAATGTATTAGTCACCACTAGTGGTGAAAGAGGTTTTGAGATTGCTCAGAATCAACTTCCAGATTTGATTCTGCTGGATATTATGATGCCTGGATGGAGCGGTTTTGAGACAGCACGCCATATTAAAAATGATGTCGATCTACAACATACACCAATTTTGTTTCTTTCTGCATTAGATGATGCTCAAAGCAAAGTAAAAGCATTGGAAGCAGGAGGAGTTGACTTTGTTTCTAAACCTTTTCAGCGTGAGGAATTGTTGGCCAGAATACATACCCACCTTGAACTGAGTTTACTTAGAAATCGATTATCTGAACAAGTTGAACAACGGACCCATGAATTACGCCATGCCTATGAAGATACACTGTCATTGCTTTCAGTTGCTTCTGAATTTAGAGATTATGAGACGGGTATGCATAATAACCGCCTGGGCTTATATTCAGCACTATTAGCCAGTCAACTCGATGGGGCAGAGTGCGATAGTGAGACTATTCTTTTTGCAGCTCCTCTGCATGATGTGGGTAAGATAGGGATACCTGATAAAATTTTACACAAACAGGGCCCTTTGGATGCTCAGGAATGGGAGGTAATGAAAACTCATGCAACTATTGGTGGTGAAATTTTGAGGAAGAAAAGCCAGTATAACCAATTGCTTAAAATGGCCACAGAAATTGCCTATGGACATCATGAGACCTATACTGGATCAGGTTATCCTCAAGGGCTTCGTGGTCATGATATTCCATTATCAGCACGTATTACCAGTTTATGTGATGTCTATGATGCGCTTCGTTCAGAACGACCATATAAAAAAGGTTTTTCTCATGAAGAAACCATGAAAATTATCACACAGGGTGACTCTCGGACTCAGCCAGAGCATTTTGATCCAGATATTATGCAGCAGTTTAAGAAGCACGAAGATAAATTTGATATGATATTTGAAACCATGCAGGATAATTCTAACAAGTCCTTAATTCAACAATACAAGCGTTTGAAAAATGACTGGTAATGAATAATGACTCATATTATTGAAGCAGATGATCAGAATAATAATAAAAAGTTTGATAAGAGTGTTTTTAATGCAACAAAAAATGAACGTTTAGAAAAAGAAAAAATTGTTCGAATTCTTATCGTTGATGATAATCAACAAATTCATCAGGATTTTCAATCAATATTAAGTCCAGACATGCCATTAGAAGTGGCAGAAGAGCAAGAGCTTGATGAGTTATTAGCAGATGTTCTGGATGAATCACCTACATCAGCAAACAATAATAACTTGTACAAATTTGATTTGGACTTTGCTTTTCAGGGAGAAGAATCAGTAGAAATGGTCGAACAGGCTTATCTTGAGAATAATCCCTATTCAATCGTTTTTATGGATGTTCGTATGCCACCTGGCTGGAGTGGTATAGAAACGATTCAACATATCTGGAAAAAACACCCAGAAATTGAAATGGTGATATGTACGGCTTTCTCTGATTATACCTGGGATGATTTCAGTGAAATCTTAGGTTTATCGCATAGACTATTGTTGCTAAAAAAACCATTTGATACCATGGAAGCCAAACAAATTGCTTTGTCTTTAGCAATGAAAACCACTTACTATAAATCTTATCTACACCATATCGAAGAGCTGGAATCTGCTGTAAAAAATAGAACAGAAGCATTAGAAAAGGCAAAAATCAGTGCCGAAGCGGCTAATCGTTCAAAATCAACATTTCTTGCCAATATGAGTCATGAGTTGCGAACGCCTTTAAATGGTATTTTGGGGTATGCTGATCTGATGTCAAGAGAAGGTGAATTAAACGAATCTCAGGGCAGTAATCTAAATATCATTCAACGATGTGGTAAGCATCTTTTGAGTTTGATTAATAACGTGCTGGATTTGAGTAAAATTGAATCGGGCTTAATGGAAAAAAGTGAGACACATTTTAATCTTCATCAATTAATTGATGATGTCTATCGAATGCTTCTACCACGTTGTCAGCGAAGTTATTTGACACTAACTGCGGATGTGGGAGCGAGTGTTCCCAAAATGGTTTCTGGTGATGAGCGCAAGCTTCGTCAGATTCTTATAAACCTTATGGGTAATGCTGTTAAATTTACTTCCGCTAAGGGAGAAATAACACTTAAGGTTATTTTACAAGGTGAATCACGGATTCAATTTGGTGTTCAAGATACTGGTCAGGGGATACCAGAAGAAGATCAGGAAAAAATATTTCAACCCTTTCATCAATCTAATGCGTCCAGCATAGAAGACAGCACTGGCCTGGGCTTGTCTATCTGTACCAATTTTGTGAGTTTGCTCGATGGAAAACTACAAGTTGAAAGTGAGCTTAATAAAGGCTCTCGATTCTTCTTTGATATACCGCTTCCCGAGGTGAAATCATCCCTTGTTGAACAGAATATTGGTGAAAAAGTTATTGCGATTGATATTAGAAATGCACAGAGAAAAACGCCATGGCATATACTCGTTGTGGATAATAATGATGTGGATCGTGATCTCATGTGCGATCTTTTGGAAAATGTTGGTTTTACTGTTTCACTGGCAGATAATGGTGTACAAGGCTTGAAAATGTATAAGCGTTTTTCTCAAGTAGGAAAAGGGAGTCATGGTGAGTCATTTAATGACCAGGAAAACATCAATCAATCAGTTAATAAGCCGCCTGTTGATTTGGTGCTAAGTGATGTCAAGATGCCATTTATGGATGGTGAAAATTTGCTTAAAGAACTCAAAAAAATCAAACCAGACTTGCCTGTGATTCTTATTTCATCTTACATTTTTGGTGCGCAGGAAAATAAGTTGAAGGCCAGTGGAGCCGATGTTTTTTTAGCTAAACCATTGGATCCGGAAAAACTTTTTCAAATATTGTCTCAATATCTTGATGTTCACTATTATTATCAATCAGTACTTAGTGATGAAAGCAGTCAACCACACAATTTAACTGTCATTCATGCCCAGTTGACTCATTTACCTGAACAGCAACGTCAACAACTTCAGAGTATTATTGAAACTGGCAATCTTAAAAGTGTTCGCCTGCTTGCTCAGGAGTTGAAGGAACAGAAAGCCTATGTAAACTTAGGAGATTATATCTGTGAAATGGCGACTAAATATGATATTGATGCCCTGCATAAAATTTTTCAAGCAGTTGAAAATTAAAGATTAGAAATCTTTTTTTTTCGTTTAAGATCGCTTATAGTTAATAACATCATAATTTATAAGTGATTTATGACAGGTAGACTAATTTGTCATCTTATAATAGGAATTGGGATATTTCATGAAATTTTTTGAGACAAGGAATTTGAATACTTGTCAGCACGCATCAAGTTTCTACATTATCAGTATCATTATCGGTATTTTAATGTCTATTTCGTCACAAGCGGCATCGCCTGCATCAAATGAATACAGTGAACTTGATCAGAGTATTTTGAATGAAATTTCTCTAGAAGGACTTTATGATTTACCCCTTGTGGAAATTGCAACAGGGACGGCAGTACCACTGGAAAAAGCGCCTGCAGTGGCATCGTTAATTACGGCCAAAGATATCAAGGCAATGGGAGCTACAACGCTTTACGAGGTTTTGGAATCAGTTCCTGGCATCCATATAAGTCCTTCGACACTCACCGCCTCTTCTGTGATTTCAGTCCGAGGAGTACAGACTGCTCAAACACCCCAGGTATTAATTCTATTAAATGGCTATCGAATTTCGGCAGATGCTTCAAGTGCTATTTTTCCTTCCAGTGGTATCATTAATGTTCAGCATATTTCAAGAATTGAAGTGGTTCGAGGTTCGGGATCGGCTGTCTATGGTGCCGATGCTTTTTCTGGTGTTGTTAATATTATCACCAAATCAGCACAGGAGATGAACGGCTTTCATATGGGTGTTAAAGGTGGTTCGTTTGATACTCAAAATGTTTGGGGGCAATATGGTGGAACGATAGGTAATGGTTGGGATTTAGCATTCAATATAGAATATATGGACCAGGGGGCTGATAAAAGTCGTAAGATCGGCAGTGATGCCCAAACAAGTCTGGATGCTTTGTTTGGCACAAATGCGTCATTGGCCCCAGGTCATTTTGATAGGCGTTATGAATCGACAACTTATAACATTCACCTCAGTAATGAGCATTGGAAAGTGGGTATTGATGGTTGGGCACAAAGAGATATAGGCCAGGGTGCTGGCATTGCTCAAGCGCTGGACGAAGATGGATATGCTGATCTTGATCAAGTTTTATTTTCTCTGGAATATACTAATAAAGATTGGTTTGATGATGTAGAGCTGACTGGAAAATTAAGTTATCAGTACATTGATCAACAATTCTATCTCAATATTTTCCCGCCGGGTAATGTATCCCTGATTGGTTCTGATGGTAATCTTTTTACATCACCTTTCAACCCGGTTTCTTTTCCTGATGGTGTTATTGGTAACCCTGGTCGGGAAAATAAAATTCCTCAACTTGATATCATTGCTCTTTATGATGGCTGGACTAATCATAATTGGCGATTTAATATTGGTGGAAAACAAGAAAAGCTGGAAACAAAAGCAACTAAAAATTTTGGTACGAACGTTATTGATGGTACGGTTTCTCCCATTGATGGTACTTTGACTGATGTCACTGGAACACCCTATATATACATCCCTGATGAAGACAGGACGATAAAATATATTTCTGTTCAGGATATCTGGGAGTTTGATGTTGATTGGACGCTAACCGCTGGCTTACGCTACGATGATTATTCAGACTTTGGTTCAACAACAAATTTTAGAGGGGCTTTGGTTTGGACTCCCACTGATAAACTGATTACTAAATTACTTTATGCAACTGCTTTTCGTGCACCTGCTTTTTCCGAATTGTATGGACAAAACAATCCCATCGTATTGGGTAATCCTGATCTTGATCCTGAAACAATCAAAACAACTGAATTAGCTTTTAATTATGAAGTAAGCACAGATTTTACGACAGCTTTGAATCTGTATTATTATGAAACTAAAGATATGATTGACTTTATTGGTAATCTGGATGGTACTAAAAATGCTCAAAATGACAAAAGCTTAACTGGAAAAGGTTTTGAAATTGAAGGTGCATGGCAAATTAATAAGCAACTGAAAGTTCTGGCTAACTATGCCTATCAAAGCACTAAAAATGACAATACTCATGATCAGGTTGGGTATGTGGCTCAACAACAATTTTACTTAGATGCTCGTTGGAAGTTACAACCTGAATGGGAACTCTCTAGTCAATTAAGTTGGATTGGTGATAGAGATAGAGCTGAAACTGATACCCGAGAAGAAATTGACGATTATACTTTGGTCAACATGACATTACGCAGAAAAAATCTCAAAATAGGTGAAGGCAAGGGAAATTGGGAATTTGCAGCAAGTATCAGAAATCTTTTTGATGAAGAAGCATATGAGCCCAGTGATGGAGGAATACCGGGTGATTATCCTTTAAATGAGCGTGGAGTTTACGCTGAAATTCGATATCATTTACCCACTAATTAAGCTTAATTTATGACAAACATCATTAATTATCGATAAATTCTGCAAGATAATGTTTTCTCTGATAAAATTAAAATACTGCTAACAAAAATAATGACTATTATTTATGATGTATGTAATACGTTATTTTCTTATTACTTTCTTTTTATGTACTTTATGGGTGGTATCTTTACCCATCGTTAGTGCAGCGAACCTCTATGTCTTTTATCCAACCGATATTCGCCCCAAGTCCCTGCAAGGAAAAATTAATGCATTGTGTCCCGATATCAATACAGTGGCATTTGGTCGTGTAGTTGATTTTTATCGGCAAATCGATCAACTTCCTCCCAATGCCATCTTAAGCCTTAACCCTGTTGTCACGCGTAAGCAAGAAAATAATACCAGTATTAAGGGCAGTAAAGATGGACTCTATGAAGAAGAGTATCTATTGATTTCACTTGATAAGCCCATTGATTTAGCAGATATTTCAAAAATAAAAATTGGTGTTCTTGATATTTTAGGCCGTAAGCCTATGAAACGTTTTATGAAAGATTTATTTGATAGTAATGTTCAAATTAAACGAGTAATAAAGACAGAAGACTTTTTGCCTTTGCTGACTTTTCAATTAGCAGATGCCATTTTTGTTTCACAAACAACCTATAAAAAATTACAAAAAAAATCTAAGCAGAAGTTGATAGCGACTAAAACAGGTATTTATATTGGCCTTGCCATTACGGATGTTTATCAACAGAGCAATAATGAAATTACGCAATGCATTCAGAAGTTTGACGATCAGACCAATGCCCTTTTAGGTGTTGATAACTGGGAGTTAATACCATGAAGAGCATTACTCAATTTAAGCTCAACTTTAAATCAGGCTTGTTATTTTTATTGGCGCTGTTCTTGTGTCTGGGTTGCTGGAAAAATAATAATGCCTGGGCCAAGGATTATGTTGTTTTATTGAGTTCTGAAGGAGAAAATTTTAAACAAACGATCAAAGGTTTAAAGGATGATTTGGCTGAAGATGTGAAATTTATTGAGTACTCCATTAGTGATAAAGCAAACAGTAAGTCGATTGAAAAAATAATTCATGACAGTCACCCTAAGCTATTAGTTTTTCTAGGTAACAAACCTTTACAAGCCTACTCTCAATATCAACAGAAATATACTGGCAGCACCTTTCCTCCCAGTATTGCACTTTCTGCTTTGTATTTGGACCGACAATTACGAGATTTAAAAAATACCAATGGCATTCGCTATGAGATCCCTGCGGTAACGAGTCTTGTTCAATTACGTTCAATTGTAAAACATCCTATTCGAAAAGTGGGTGTTATTTATAGAGAATGGATGAGTGATTTTATCAAACAAAATCAAGCGTATTGTGAAAAAGAGAGAATTGAATTAGTGGCGGTTAAAATTCCCAATAAAGCGTCGATAGGGCAGTTAAGTTATCATTTAAAACATTTATTACATGAAAATATTGATGCACTTTGGGTGGTTAATGATAATGGCTTATTGCAGCCCAGATACATCCAGAACGCCTGGATACCTTTGTTGAAAAACTTCAATAAGCCAGTACTTGTAGGAATTAAGGCATTAGCTGAATCCAATTTGAATTTTGGTACTTTTTCAGTTGAAGCAGATCACTATGCTTTGGGGGTTCAGGGAGCAGAAATGATCAGTGATATCATGGATAATGACTGGCAAATTTCTGAGCCAAAAATTGATCCACCACTTTCTATTAGTAATTTGTTAAATATTAAATTGAGTAAGAAAAAGAATATTCTGCTAGACAATAAAAAAATGGGACAAATTGATAAATTAATTCAATAGTATCAGCTGTGTTATAGAAAAATAAAGATATAATTATTATATACTCAAAATAAACGTGCGTTTTTTAGAGTATATTTAAAACCAAATTTAGTAGTATATTAAATGTCGCATATACTATTCACTTAAGTTAAAGATTGTAATGTTTAAAGCATATATTTTGATTTTTTCTATAATTATGAGCCAGGTTGTAGTGGCGAATGATAAAACGAGTATTAACTTTGCACCACTTCCCACCAAAAAAACTGTAAAAAATGCTGAAGACTTTTTGTCTATGGCTACTTATCTTAAAAATAAGCTTTCACTGGATTTTAATTTTATCTATAAACAAGACTATCAGGATATTCTTGATGGGTTTGAAAACAAGACAATAGATATTGCATATCTCGGACCTTTACCATTAATCTCATTGGTAAAAAAATATCAACACATTGAACCAATTGTGACTTTTAAAAATAATAGTGGCTCAAGTAAATATCGTTGTGTACTTGCTAAGTTTAAAAAGGATGATTTTAATAATAACAAACCAATAAAAGTAGCATTGACTCAACCTCTGTCAACATGTGGTTATTTAATGACCAGCCAACTATTGAAAGATAATTTTAATGTTGACTTAAAACAGCAACAGTATCACTACACTATGTCTCATACTAATGCTTTATTAGCAGTTTTGCAGGGTGATTATTTAATAGCGGGTGCAAAAAAAAATATTGCAGAGAAATTTAAATCTCTTGGAATAGAAATTATTGCACAGAGTAAAGAGCTTCCAGGTTTTAGTCTGGTTGCCAACAAAAAAACATTGTCACCAAAACAAATTCAAACAATTCAACAAAGTTTATTGTCTGTTTCTCCTGATACTCTCAAATTATGGAGTGGCTTTACATCAAATGGTATGAAAAGGGTCAGTTTAAAAGATTATGATGTTTTAAATATTAATATTGTTATTCCTCAGAGTGGGAATATTAAATGAAATTAAGAGTTGTTTTCGTACTTGTTTGTTTCTGTTTAATATCTACTTTTTTTTATCAGTTTATACAAAAGTCTAAAGAAAGAGCATCACAAAATTTAGCCAATCAAACTTTAGAGTCAACCAATGCAGCCTATAAAGCAATTGTTGAAACTTACAATGTAGCCTCAGAAAGACATTTTCTTAGCTTGATGCGTAATAAACAAGTTCTTAATATTTTAAAAAAGTTTAAAACTGAAAATTCGGATGAACAAGAAATTTTACGAGGTGAACTGTATCGATTGCTATATGAAGAATACCAAATTCTTAAACAATTTAACGTCAGACAATTTCATTTCCATACTCATGATGGTAAAAGCTTGCTTCGCTTTCACTCTCCTTCTCTAAATGGTGATTCACTATTTAATATAAGACAATCCATTCGGATAGCTAATTTAAATAAAAAAAAGGTAACAGGCTTTGAAGGCGGAAGAGTTTATCCTGGGTACCGTTATGTTTTTCCAATTATTTATGATAATGAACATCTTGGTAGTGTCGAGTTTTCTATTTCGTTTGAAGGTATAGAAAAAAAGCTAAAAACCATTCTCCCTTTTTATGCACATCAACTCATTTTAGAAAAAGAAATAAGCTACAGTAAAGTATTTAAACAACATAAAGTATATTTTATAACATCAGAGTTTGATGACTTACATTTTATTGAACACCCTCAGATTTCCAAAATAACAAATGAGATACAGAATGACAGCCTTGTTTCTCAATTAACTCAAATAATAAAAAATAATCCTGAATACGAAAATTTTCTACATAATAAAAAAAATCAAAGTATTCCTATTATTTATAATAATAGTGCTTATGTTGTTAATTTTTTGAATATTTATAATATAGAAAATAAGCTTGCTGGGCATATTGTTTCTTTTGGCGAGTTAGATGATCTTTTGAAAATAAATGAAAACTATAATAAAACGATGTTCATGGGGCTTATTGTTTTAGTTATATTACTTTTTTTAGTTATCTTTATTATTTTTCAAATAAATAAAACACAATCTCAAAAACAGGAAATGCTAAATAAACTTCAAAAATTTATTGATATTCAAGATAGCATTGTTATTTTAACAAATGGTTCAAAATTGAATTTTGCCAATCAAAAATTCTTTGATTTTTTCGGTTATGAAAATTTGGAACTTTTTCTTGAAGATTACACATGTATTTGTCATCGATTTATTGATAATGATAATTTTTTCCACTTAGGAAATGTTTTAGAGGAACAAAAACACTGGGTTGAAAGTTTATTAAATTTACCAGGTAGGCAAAGAATAGTGTCAATGCTGGATAAAAGTTCAGTGCCTTATGCGTTTACTGTTACTATTAATCATTATAATAGTAATTCATATGTTATTAATTTCAGTGATATCACTGATAATATGCTTGAAAAGCTTCAACTACAAAAACAGACGATACATGATCCGCTGACTCAGGCCTATAATCGAGTTTACTATAACAACTCAATTCAAAGACTTATCGAATTAAATCATCAAAGGAATAAAAAAACAGGGGTAATATTTTTTGACATTGACTACTTTAAAGAGATTAATGATACATGTGGACATGAAGCTGGTGATACTATTTTAAAGAATCTGGTTAACCTTGTGAGTAAACAAATAAGAGAAACAGATCAACTTATCCGCTGGGGTGGGGAAGAATTTATTATTATCACATCAACAGATTCTTTAAAAGATGTTGCCAAACAAGCTGAATATATTAGAGCAATGATTGAACATCATAATTTTTCAACAGTTAAAAAATTAAGTTGTAGTTTTGGTGTCAGTATTTATGAACAGGGTAATGATATTCATAAAGTAATTAAACAAGCAGATAAAAAACTCTATGAAGCTAAAAATAGTGGTAGAAATAAAGTAGCAATGTAAAATTTATTAGGTTTACCTGAAAAAAAGAAATTATTTTGAACTTTTCATTCCTGGGCTGGTCATAGTTATAGTGGACATAAGTTTAAGTTGTTAATTTTTGACTTAACCTTGATGGACACTTCACTTAATCCCTTTTTTGTACCCCACCTAGCGTGGGGTTTTTTTATTCTGTCTGTTCAGGCTCATTCAGCTCAAACCACTCATTTAATTTGTCTCTTGCTTCTTCAACCCCCGTTTTCTTTAAAGCTGAAAACAATTGAACCGTTGTTCCAGGATAGTCGGTTTTGAGTGTTTTTTGGACTTTAAGCAACACATTTTGTGCCGCACCACGTTTAAATTTGTCTGATTTTGTCAGCAAAATGTGTGCAGACATGTTGGCTTTTTGGCACCATTGCAGCATAAGGCAATCATATTCAGTTAATGGTCGACGAACATCCATAATCATCATGACTCCCCTGAGTGATGAGCGATCAATCAAATAACGTTCCAATAGATTTTGCCAGTGCTGTTTAATTTTAAGTGGGACTTTGGCATAACCATAACCAGGAAGATCCACCAGATGTCGGTTGGGATCAATTGAAAAATAATTGATCATCTGTGTTCGTCCTGGTGTCTTTGAGGTTCGACAGAGCGTTTTTATATCAGTAATCGTATTGATTGCACTGGATTTACCTGCATTGGAACGTCCTGCAAAAGCAACTTCAATAGCTTCATCATGAGGTAATTGACTCCATTTATTAACACTGAGTAGAAATTCAGCACAACGGTAGTGGTTAGGGCTTTTAATCAATGGTGCTCCAGGAGTTAGGTGATGACATGTTAAGTTTTTGTTCAGTTAGCTCATGATAATATGGGTTTAATATCTAATTTCGGACACTTTTCTTTTAAATAAGAAGTAATAATGCCGTAATTTCAAGCTTTGGGATGCCATTCATTTTCATTAGAATGTTGGCATAGATCAATTATTTAACTATTTTAGCACTTTATTATGAACAAATGTTGGTCAAGTGATGTCATTTTGTGTAAAATATCCCAAATTTTTTTATCGATAGTCCACTGCACCTTCATATCAGAATATAGAGTGGCAGGAATGATGTGATATCGGTATATAATCACCTTTTTATGGAGTAAAAAATGAAAAAATCAATTCAATTATTAGTTGCTGCTGCTTTTGTTGCAGGTTCTGCTGCTGCAGTTGCTGATGGTGCTGCTCTTTATAAAACAGCTTGTTTTGCTTGTCATGATGCTGGTGTTGCTGGTGCTCCTAAGTTTGGTGACAAAGCACTTTGGGCTCCAAGAATAGCAACTGGTGTTGATGCTATGGTTAAGGTTGTTATCACTGGTAAAGGCGCTATGCCTCCTAATGGTGGCACTCAGTTAACTGAAGCTCAAATCCGTGAAGTTGTTGTGTATATGGCGGACTCCGCAAAGTAAAGTTTTAGAATGAAGTTTGCTTACATCCTCTGTAGTTGAGGATGTAAGCTATCTTTAGACTACTCTTTATACTTTCTACTATTTTCTCTGTTGTCGCAGAATTCATAAATAACAGAAGTAAGTGATAGAAAGTATGAAGAGTACAGTTTGAAATATCAGAATTTAGGTAAAACCATGAAAAAAATTGCTATCGTTGCTACTTTATTAGTAGGTTTGACAGGTGTTGTACATGCGGCTGGAGATGCTGAAGCTGGAAAAACAAAAGGTGCAAGCTGTGTAGCGTGCCATGGTGCTGATGGTAATTCTTTACCTGCAACACCTAACTTTCCTAATCTTGCAGGTCAAAGTGAAGCTTTTCTGTATAAGCAGATGAAAGATTTCAAAGAAGGCAAGCGTAAAGATCCAACAATGAATGCAATGATTATGGCGCTTGATGATCAAGCAATGCAAGATGTTGCAGCATTTTATGCCAGTCAAAAAGTAAAACCTGGTGAAGCTGATCCCGCTTTAGTTGATGCAGGTAAAGCAATCTATAAAGGTGGTATTGCAGAAATTGGTGTCCCAGCTTGTATGGGGTGTCATGGTCCAGCAGGTAACGGTAACCCAGGTTCAGGTTATCCTCAATTAGCCAGCCAGAAATCAGTTTATGTTGAAAAACAATTAAAAGATTTCCGTACTGCAGCTCAAAATATGACAGATACTCCAGTTGGTCGTTCAAACGATGCCAGTAAAATGATGCGTAATGCAGTAAAACGTATGAGTGACCCAGAAATTAAAGCGGTTGCACAATATATTCAGGGCTTACAGCCTTAAGCGTATTATTTAGCTTTAAGCCCTTATTTTTGTTAATAAGCATTAATAATATAAGGTTTTAAAGTGGTTGCTAATTCGCTTTTAGCTTTTTATAATACGAAAGGGGTGGTCTTTAGACCACCCCTTTTTTTTGACTATAGCTTTATGTATTAACTGTGTTTAGGACATGAATTAAAACGTGACGAATGAAATAAAATCGGATGGCGAAAGCTCTCAAGAGAACGATCTGCTCGAACCACAAGTGGAAAGAGGGCGTTCAAATCGCAAAGAACATGGTCTTTTTAAAGTTATTATCAGCTTTTTAGGTTCCATGGAGCTGGCCATCAGCTTATTTGTTATTATTGGTATTGCCTCCATTATTGGTACGATATTGCAGCAAAATCAGGTTTATAACACTTATATTGTTAAGTTTGGTCCTTTCTGGTTTGAAGTTTTCCGTTCTCTTGAACTATTTGATATTTACAGCTCATGGTGGTTTGTTATTTTGCTGGGATTTTTGTTGGTCTCAACAGCAACCTGTATTTATCGTTACGCACCAGTGATCATTCGAGAGTGGCGTCAGTTTCGTCTCAATGTTTCCTCAAAATCATTAAAACTGATGCATTCTACGGGTTCATGGAATACCGAAACAACCCCCAATGAAACGGCTCAATTTATTCAGGAAAAGCTAGCAAATGGTGGTTATCAATCTCGCCTGAAAAATGAAGAGGGTATTATCACCATTGCGGCTAAAAAAGGTGCCATCAATCGTTTGGGCTATCTTTTTACACATGGTGCTATTATTGTTATTTGTCTAAGTGCTTTATATGATGGAAATTTTAATCTAAAACTTCGTGAAGCAGCAGGTCAGCTTAAACCTGAAACTCGTGATTTATTTGCTTCACAAGTACCTGATATCAGCCGTCTTAAAGCGGATGAAAATCATGCCTTTCGTGGTAATGCTAATGTGCCCGAAGGAAGTACCACAGGCCTGGTTTTTTTACAGATGCGAAATGGTTTTCTGGTTCAGGAATTACCTTTTACCATCACCCTCAATGATTTTCGTATAGAACATTACAATACCGGTATGCCTAAATCATTTGAAAGCGATATTGTGATTGAAGACATAGAGTCAGGTGAAAAAATAAGCAAAACAATTGAAGTGAATCATCCGCTGTTTTACAAAGATTTTGCCATTTATCAGTCATCATTTGATGACGGTGGTTCAATTATGGATTTGCAAGCATGGTCTCTGGATGATTCTAAGCAAAAGGTTGTATCATTTCAGCAGGTGGTCGGTCAAAACAAGTTGATGGAAACCTCTCAGGGGGAGTTTAAGTTGGAGCTGACTGAATTTAAAGCACTAAATGTTCAGCCCAATCCCAAAGCTGAAGAGACTGGTCGTAAATTTAAGAATATGGGGCCTAGTCTGACATTTCGTTTAAGAGACAGCTCTGGCCAAGCTAAAGAATTTATCAATTATGCGAACCCAACTACTCAGGAAGGTCGTTATTTTTTCCTGAGTGGGGTTCGTAGCACGACTACTGAACCATTCCGCTATCTTTTCATTCCAGCGGATGATAGTGCCAGCTTAAAACGATTCTTTGGTTTTCGTTCCTTGTTGAGTAACCCTGAAGAAATGAAACGCATTGCTGAAAAAACAGCAGCGATGTCACTGCCATCCACTGGTGTACCAGATCCAAAAAGGATTGCACAAATGGCTGTAGTGATGCAAAGGTTGGCTGAGCTGTTTAATCAGGGTGGATTTGATCTGGTTTTGAATGATATTAATGAAAAAGTGCCTGAAGACAAGAGAAAAGATGTCCAGGATTCTTATTTCAAAGTGCTGCAAACGATATTAGGCACAGTGTATCTTGAAGTCTTACAAGGTGAAAATATCGACATCAGTAAAAATATTACACCAGCTCAGGAACAATATTACGATGATCTGGTCAATACTATGGGTGTTATTTCAAAATACAATGCACCTTTCTTTTTACAAATAAAATCATTTGAGCATAAAGAAGCTTCTGGATTTCAGATCACTAAGGCACCAGGCAAAGATTTGGTTTATCTGGGTTGTACTCTCTTATGTATTGGAATTGTCCTGATGTTTTATGTGGCTAACAAACGCATCTGGGTCATTATTTCACCTTCGACAGAGGGGCAGGGAGCACAGCTACTGGTTGCTGGTTCGGGTGATCGTCACCAAAAAGAATTTGCAAAGGAATTCCAGGCACTGTCACAGCTTCTGGATAAGCAGTATACAACACACTAAAAAAAACATTTATATTATTCTCAATTTATATAAACGCAGGTATTAAATTATGTCAACGACCGGTCAAGAGATGAATAATCTCTTTGAAAAACAGAGCTTTTGGCGTCAACTTGGTTCATTTGACTGGGTATGGGCTATTGGGTTGGTACTGGCGAGTGGCTATGCGTGGCAGCAATATTCTTCATTAATGGATGTTTATGAAGTGGGTATTTTATTTGGTACTGTAATTTCCCTTATTGCCTGGGGATGGTTATGGAAACCCGTTCGAGCTTATACCATTGCGGTTGCGTTATTGAGTTTATTTTCAATTTATCTTTATGGTGATGATCTGGCTTTAGGTGAAACGAACTTCTTTTTGAAATTTTTAATTTCCAGTAAGTCATCTATTATGTGGATGTCAGCACTTTATGTTCTGGCGACCGTTGCTTACTTTATTGGCTTATTTATCGGTTCAGAATTTAGTAATAAAACAGCATCAGCCATGACCTGGTCTGCAACAGTTATGGGACTGGTGGGATTACTGGTGCGCTGGCGTGAATCCTATCTAATTCATGTAGATGTTGGTCATATTCCAGTGAGTAACTTATATGAAGTCTTTATTCTTTTTTCAATTATTACGGCACTGCTTTATCTTTATTATGAAGGTAAAAACAAAAACTATAATATGGGTGGCTTTGTTCTCTTAGTGATCAGTTCTGCTGTCGCTTTCTTACTTTGGTATGGTTTTGGCTCACGTGGTGCCAGTGAAATTCAACCTCTGGTGCCAGCTTTACAAAGCTATTGGATGAAGATTCATGTACCTGCCAACTTTGTAGGTTACGGCGCTTTTGCTCTGGCTGCGATGCTGGCAGTGGCGTATCTTATCAAAGATAGCATGACAAAGAGTGGAAGAAATGGAGCTATTATCAATCGAATTCCTGATCTGGAAATTCTCGATGATGTGATGTACAAATCCATTGCTTTAGGCTTTGCTTTTTTTACTCTGGCAACGATTTTGGGGGCCATGTGGGCTGCTGAAGCCTGGGGTGGTTATTGGTCATGGGACCCTAAAGAAACCTGGGCATTAATTGTCTGGTTGAATTATGCTGCCTGGTTACACTTGAGACTTACAAAAGGGTGGCGTGGACGTCCATTGGCCTGGTGGTCAGTGATTGGATTGTTTATCACACTTTTTGCTTTTATTGGTGTTAATATGTTTTTATCTGGCTTACACTCCTATGGTGAGCTGTAGGCACTTATGGTGAGCTATAAGCACTAAAACAATACATCGCACTTGAACTAATTAAATAATAATTGTTCTAATAGTTTTAATACAAATTATTTAGGTAGAGTGAAAAGACTTTTGCTTTGCCAAGACTGACATTTACGGAAAATAAGGAAAACAATATGCGTAAAATTTTGATTCTTCTAATGGTACTGGGCTTGAGTAGTATAGCGTGGGCTGAATATGATGAAGGCATCGAATATGAACTTCTGGAAACTCCACAATCAGCACCAACAGATGGAAAAGTCGAAGTCATTGAATTTTTCTCTTATGCCTGTCCACATTGCTATCGTTTTGAACCTTATATTGAAAGCTGGAAAAAAACTAAGTCCGATAACATTGAGTTTGTTCATGTCCCTGCCATCTTCAATGATAACTGGGAAGCATTAGCAACTTTATATTATGCAGCTGAAGTATTAAATGTTCAGGAAAAAATGCACCCCATTATTTTTGAAGCTATGCACGGGGAAGGCAAAAAAATCAAAAGTTTTAATGATTTGAAAGCATTATTCGAAGAAAATGGTGTCAGTGAAGAAAAACTTAATCAGGCTCTGGGTTCATTCACAGTAGCAGCTAAGACACGTCGTGCTAAGACAATGACACAGACCTACGGTATTAAATCAGTGCCAAACATTGTAGTTCAAGGTAAATATCGCACGAATGGTACATTGGCACAAAGTCATGCAAATGTATTTAAGGTGGTTGATTCCCTTGCAGAGAAAATTGAAAAAGAAGCCCAACAATAATTTCTAAGCGTTTTAATCATGATAAAAGGCATAAGGTTTTTCCTTATGCCTTTTTTTATGGCGTTTTTTTTATTATAGTTAAAAGATGAGTAAGCATATCAATTCAGGTCTTAAATTTAGGTTTTAAAGAGCTCATCATGGCGGATAAAAATTTACAGTGGAAGCAGAAGTATTACGATAGTCTTGATGATCTTGAGAAACGAGAGAAGAAATGGCAATCAGTAGAAGACTTGTTAAAGCAGGCAATTTCAAGACTGACACTTGCCGCAGAAGGTAATAGTAAGAGTTTAGATAGCGGCTTAGCTGAATTGCGTACAGCGATTCGAAAAGGCAAAGATAACCTTGTCATACATTCCATTCTTGAAAGTGTATCCAAAGAAATCATCAAATTAGACAAAATGGCCAAAGGAGTGCCTAAAGGTGATGCTGGTTTCTTAACTCGAATTATTGATAATATGCACCTGACAGGGAAAGCAGAAAAAAAATCACGCAAACTGCTTAAAGAGCTCAAATCAAAAAATCCTCCTGAGCAAAGTGAACTGATTAAAAGTTTTACCGCTCTCTTATCCGATGTTGTTGAACAAGCCGTTTTAGAAAATGAAAAATCAAAAGGCAATAATAAGTCCAATGGTGGCGGTTTTTTAAAAAATCTTTTTTCAGGTAAAAATACCTCTTCAGATACACCAGAAGAACCTCAGGCCAAGAAAGAAAAGGATACAAAAGACGAGCTTTCAGAAGATAAAGAGCCTTCAGAAAATGAAAAGCCTTCAGATAATGAAGAGCCTTTAGCAAGTAAAGAGCCATCAGCAAGTAAAGAACTCTCAGCAGATGAACAAGTCCCAGCAAGCCAGGAACAGGAGCCTTCAAGCAAAGAAGCATCAGAGCAAAAAGAACCTCTTAGTGAATCAATGGCAGTTGCAGCAAAAGAAATAGACCAAAAAGACACCTATGCTCTGGTTGACCCACGAGAAGAAAATACAGAGCAGCAAACTGTACTGAATCAGGAGCAGTTAACCAGTGTTGTTGCCACTGTACAAAACGTTCTTGAGTCCATTATTGATGGTCTCGAAATCAGTGAAGAAGTCAAAGAACAATTAAAAGATAAAATCTTTGAGGTTAAACCGACTAAAGAAATCCATGTACTTCTGGATGATCTAAAAGATATTCTAAATGAATCAGGCATTCTGGAAGGTTCGGATGCTGATGTAGAATCTCTTAATAATGTACTGGAATACAATGAACTCTTAATACGGCTGATTGAGTTTTTACCGCTTGAAGATGAAGTGAAAGAAAAAGCGGAGCAACTTAAGGAAGATTTTTCCCATGGTGTGTCAACAGAAGAGCTGCCTAAAGCATTGAAGCTCATTGCTGGCTTGATCAGCAAAATGCGCAGCAATGTTCAACAGGAACAAAAAGAATTTGAACGCTTCTTAAAAACACTTAATGGCCGTCTGGAAGAAGTCGATCAATACTTACAGAATAGTTTGCGTGACTACCAAATCTCTTATCAAAGTGGCATTGACTTAGATGATGCTGTTAAGGCTCAAGTGAAAGGCATTGGCGATTCCGTATCATCCATAAATAATATTGGTGATATGGAAAAAGCCGTTCAATCCCATCTGGATAAAATCCTCTCTCATATTGATTTCCATAGAGAAAAAGAAAGTGAGCGGGTGGCACAAGTTGAAGAGAAAAATAAGAAGCTTTCCTCTGAATTAAAACAACTTGAAAAAGAAAGTAATCACTTACGTCAGCAAGTGTTAGAATCACAAAACAAAGCCCTATTGGATCAATTAACACAACTTCCAAATAGACTTGCTTATGATCAACGCTTGAAACAGGAATATGCTCGTTGGAAACGTTACAACTCAACCCTGCTGATTATGATATGGGATATTGACTACTTCAAAAAAGTTAATGACACTTATGGACATCAGGCAGGAGATAAAGTCCTAAAAGTTGTTGCCGATTTATTACGAAAAAATTTACGTGAAACAGATTTTGTCTCACGTTTTGGTGGTGAGGAGTTTGTTGGCCTGATGCCAGAAACGACCCTGGGCGGTGGTTTTAAAATTGCTGAAAAAATTCGTGACTCAATTGAAAAACTTGAATTCCATTATCGAGGCAGTAATGTTAAAGTCACTATTTCCTGTGGTATCAGTCTTTTTATGGAAAACGATACCCCTGAAATCGCATTAGGCCGTGCAGATAAAGCACTGTATCAGGCTAAGGAAGAAGGTAGAAACCGCTGTGTTATTGCTAAAGAGCCTTAATTTATCTACCCACAGTAAATCATCTAAGGAAGCCCGATATTGAAAGAACTGATACTGGGCGGTGCTCGTTCTGGGAAAAGCCGTCTGGCTGAATCAAGGGCCTTATCGATTTTTAACAAACAACAATCCCATTGTAAAAAAATCATTTATGTTGCCACCGCAACGGCCTATGATGATGAAATGGCTGAACGGATCAAACACCATCAGCAAGCTCGCTCAGATCATTGGCATCTAATAGAAGAACCCATTGAGCTTGCAAAAATTCTTCAGGAAAATCATCAGGAAGATACACTGATTCTCATTGAATGTCTTACTCTCTGGTTGACAAACTTGCTTTGTCACTCGGATAAAACACTTTTAGCCACTGAAAAACAAAAATTTATTGAGCAACTAAAATTCTCACAGGCTGAAATTATTCTTGTCAGTAATGAAACGGGTATGGGTTTTGTACCAATGGGTGAGCTCAGTCGCCGTTATGTCGATGAAGCTGGTTTTTTGCATCAAGATCTGGCACAAATAAGCGACCGTGTAACTCTAGTGGTTGCCGGTCTTGAACAAACACTAAAATCACCAAATAACTAAATAGATATTTGAGATAAAACGGAAACCATATGACTCAGTGGTCAATAGATCCCATTAAAAAAATTGATGAAAGTGATCGTTTACAAGCACAGGAAAAACAAGACCAATTAACTAAACCACAAGGTTCGTTAGGTCTTCTTGAATCTATTGCTATCACACTATCAGCACTACAAAAAACAACGACTCCAAATGTGAATGAAGCACAAATAATTATATACGCTGCTGATCATGGCATTGCACAAGAAGGTGTCTCTGCATTTCCACAGGCTGTGACAGCAGAAATGGTTAAGAATTTTTCAGCAGGCGGTGCTGCCATTTCAGTGTTATCAGCACAACATAAGCTACCATTACAAGTCATTAATCTAGGCTTAGTGACTGAATTACCTGAGATGAAATCTGTTGAACATAAAATTATTTCAAAAGGTACAAACAGTTTTTTACAACAGTCGGCAATGACCGAAACACAATTGACTCAAGTTTTTGATGAAGCAAAACATCAAGTGGAACAAGCCAAAGACAATGACTGCCAGCTCTTAATTATGGGTGAGATGGGTATTGCCAATACCTCGACAGCCAGTGCCTTAGTCTGTGCTCTGGAATCCATTGAACCAGAAATATTAACAGGTACAGGAACTGGACTTGATTCTGATGGGCTTGAACATAAAATACAGGTGATTAAAAAGGCAATTGCTTTTCATAAAGAAAATAATAAAACACACTTCAGTTCACCTATGAAAATTTTACAAACACTGGGTGGATACGAAATAGCAGCGCTTACCGCCAGTTATATCAGAGCGGCTCAACTTGGTATTGTTTCTATCGTAGATGGTTTTATTTGTTCGGTGGCGGCATTATTTGCACTTCGAATTAACCCTGATTGCAGACCCTGGCTGATTTTCAGTCATCAATCAGCTGAAAAGGGGCATAAAAAAGTACTTGAACTTATTGATGCCAAACCGCTATTAGAATTTAATATGCGTCTTGGGGAAGGCAGTGGGGCAGCCTTAGTCTATCCTTTGATCCGTTCGGCCTGCTTATTACAAAATGAAATGGCCAGCTTTGCCAGTGCCTCTGTTAGTGAAAAACTGGATTAGAGCGGCTTAATGTCTGATACGGCAACCATAATTGTCCTGCGACATGGAGAACCTGAGAGCAATAACACCTCAGAGAAAATATTTCGTGGCATAACCGATGATCCCCTGACTAAACAAGGCTGGCGGCAAATGACCACAGCCTTTGAAAGCCTGAATGACATCGATTACATGTTCACTTCACCCTTAAAACGTTGTTCTGAATTTGCTCATCAAATAGCCAATAAACATCGTTTACCGATTCAGACCATTGATGCTCTGCAAGAAATTAACTTCGGTCAATGGGATGGACAGCCTGTACAAAAAATAGCAGATGATTACCCTGAACAATTAAAACTCTTTTGGGAAAATCCTTCAGACTATACGCCTCCTGATGGAGAACCCGTTCTTGATTTTCAAAAGAGAGTGACCACCTTCTGGAATACATTATTACCTGCTCAGAAAGGAAAAAGCTGTTTATTAGTAGCACATGGTGGTGTGCAAAAAATGATATTGGCTCAAGTCCTTAAAATGCCCGTTGAAGCCATTCATGGTATTGAAGTCCCTTATGCTTGTTGCTCAACCTTTCAGGTCTATTACACTGGAACAGAAATCATCACCACTCTCAAGTCACACATTCATTTACAGGATGACGAATAGAAATTGCATTTACCTTCTCCCTGGCAAAGGAGATTAGATGAGGTCATTCTTTTAAAAAATATGTTATAAAGTCACAAATAAATACGAATCTATTAAACTTGTATTAATCCTGGAAATGATTAAATGAATAATCCTCTCAATGATACCTATTTACGTTCATTTTATATCGCACTGAGCTTTCTAACGCGCATACCAGCCCCTATTAAAGGGGATGTGACTCAGCCACAAATTGGTCAATCAATCGTCTTCTATCCTCTTGTGGGCTTATTAATGGGGATGCTTTTTTATATCGTCACCCAGTTCATTTTATTTTTCTCTACCGATTTCTCCAGTGACGTGCTTGCCGCCATTTTATTAACACTTTGGGTCTTGATCACAGGGGGACTGCATCTGGATGGTCTGGCTGATAGTGCCGATGCCTGGATTGGTGGTCTGAATGATCGTGATCGGACTTTGGAAATCATGAAAGATCCTTATTGCGGCCCCATTGCGGTTGCAGTGATTGTTTTAGTCCTTTTACTGAAATGGGCTGCTTTGAGTCACTTGCTCAAAACGGATAATGCTGCTTTTTTAATTGTTGTTCCCATGCTGTCGCGATGCATAATCCCTGTGCTTTTTATGACCACTACCTACGTCCGTGATTCGGGCCTGGGAGCGGCTTTTATTGACTATATGCCAGAAGAAAAATTTCTCTGGACAAGCTTGTTGATCAGCGGTGTTTTATATCTCATTTTTGGCGACTTTTTATCACTGATACTGGTTGCCGTGACGGTCTTTGCTTTAAGACTGATGATGCTCAATCGCATTGGTGGTCTCACAGGAGATACGATTGGAGCCACTGTTGAAATTGCAGAAGCCGTTGCATTGATCGGACTGGTTTTCTGAAAATGTCAAAAATAGAAAGCTTGACTTACTATTAGATAAAATCAAACCAATACTGACCATTTTAATTTCAGCATCATGACACCGACAGCAGGTTAATTATGAGTGAACAGAAAATAATCGAGCTAATCATCTTACTTGTCAGCATGGCCGTTATACTAGGCGTTTTAATTGTCTGGCTAAAAAAAATCTTTCGAGAACGCCGTGAAGAGGTAGAAGAACGTTTTTTAGGACAAAAAATCATTCAACAACATAACTTTGCACACTTTTACGGACGTGAATCCATTGGCCATTTTCAAATAAGAGGCAATGGCATTTTGATTATGACGGCCAATGAACTTTACTTTCTTAAGGCATTACCCAAAAGAGAAATTAGAGTTCCGCTTAAAAGTATTTCAAAAGTCTCCAATCCAAGAAGCCACTTGGGTAAAACCAATATTGCCAAGTTACTCCGAATCGACTTCATTGATGAAGGCAAACCGGATGCCATTGCATGGATGGTGGGTGCTGAGGTTGAAGAGTGGACTCAGGCCGTTGAAGAGGCACGAAAGGCTTTATAAGATGCTGATAGGGAAAAAATAATCCCAGTGTGAGGCAACTCTAAAACGATTATGAAATTGATATGAAACCAATATGAAAAAAGCAAACTTACAAGATGAACAAAATAATGCGGAATGGAAGAGTTCCAATAATTGGAGCAGTATCTATTTTAGCAAAAAAGATTCCAGAACCTTTGTACCCAAAAGAAATCCCAAACTGGGTCAAACCATTAACTTTGGCAGTCCATCGGGCGCACGATGGATATATTATTTGTTTGCCTTTTTTTTCCTATTGGGCTGTCTTGTCGGTACAAGCTTTAGCTCAATCTTAATGATGATGAATTAATCGGTAACTATCTATCATTAATTATTCATCATTACCCTAAAGTCATTACTGAATCTTATGATGTTCATTCATCTGTTGATTCACACTCTCGGGAATATTAATAGCATTTGAAAAATCAGTGTTTTCAAATAAAGCATTATCAAAATGTGCATTTTTTAAATCAGACCCCTTCAAACTCGTATCCGTTAATTGTGCCCCGTTCAATACGGTCTCATGCAAAATGGCATGATTAAAATGGCTCTCTTCAAGAGCTGCCCCAGTTAAATTGGAACCACTTAAATTAACCTTATTGAGTATTGAATTAATCAGTACCGCACGTAACATTTTGCTTTTTTTAATTTCGCTGCCAGTGAGATCCGTTTCTTCCATATTAATATCTTTCATATGTGCCTTATTAAAAAAAGCATTATGAGCCGTTGCAAAATTAAGCTTGGTACCAAACATAAACGCCTGAGATAAATTTGCTCTATTTAAAGTTGCCCCATCAAATTTGGTGTGAAATAAATTACTGCCTTGCAACTCAACATCCTTCATATTACAACCTGAAAAATTACTCCACTTAAGACTGGCTTTTTTGATGCTGGCTCCTTCAAAATTACAATCAACAAACTGTGCATTATCAATTTTTGTACCATCAAGCTTAACACCACGCAGATCAGCATTAATGATTTTCTTACCTGAAAAATCACAATGACTTAGATCGGTATAAGGCATAGGAAGTTCGCAACTACCCTTTGGTAAAGATATTTTATCAATGATGGTGTTTTCAGCAAAAACAGTAATAGGGGACAAACAAAAGAGGAACAGTAGAACAAGGAAGTGCTTCATTAATAATACCTTTGGATTTAATTGGAAGGGATTTTATGACTAAATTGGATTTTTATCAGTGATGAAGTCACTGAGTAGTGAATTCTTCTACTTGATTAAGTATATGGTTTTTAAAGATTAATATTGTTAACAGATATAAGACTTTTGACTGGTGTAGGAATATACCTACTAAAAGGGGTGTTTTCTACCCTTATAAAAAAAATGGTTACATATTATTATTAAAAAACAACAAGCTCAGGATGTTTGATGTTGTAAAACTGAAGTGCATATTATTTATAAATACTTAGAAATAGAAAGAAAAAAGATGCTATGAGTCAATGATTCCTAAATCATGATAATAATATTAAAAAAAGAGAAATACGTAATCGTGTTTATCCACTATTAGTGGTTCCGTATATTTAATTGTTAGATGAATCAAGATTACAAACAGAATATGTCAAAAATATACCGATTTATGACTCTCACCGAGTTGCACAATTTATTGAATAATACAGCACTAAAGTTTGCTCGGCTTTCTACAATGGACGATCCAAATGAGGGTTTAGGGCATGTTCTTGGGTTCCTAGAATCATTTTCGTATAGTTTTGATATAGGAACGCAGGAAATTGCGGAACATCACGAATCTGTTAAAGGGCGTAACTACATTACTTCATGGACAATGGAACCTGATTTAATGGCTATGTGGCTTCTTTATTCAAAGAGCAACGATTCTATTAGGGTTAGAACTTCTTTGGAGAAACTGGAGCTAGCAACAAAAGACTATTTTGAAAAGAATTTTTCAACAAACCATATAGACTCTCCTGAAGGAACATTACAACTAGATTCCTATCCTTATGTAAAGCCCGTTAAATATGTTTCATTTGAGTCGTTATCAGATGAAATCAAAGATAAATATAAAAAGTACTTAGAAATTTGTGTTGAATTCGCAGGAACTGATTCAATTGGCGAGCAACTGCGTAAACTAGAAGAAACTAGATTAATAGATGTTTTTGAGTCAGGATATCTAAAGGACGAAAGCTATAGCCATGAAAAGGAAATTAGAGCAAATATATCTATTTGTACTAGAAATAGCGTAACTAAAGAAGAGCTGGAAGAGCAGAAAAAGCAAGGTACGATGAGTTATGTAATGGGTACGGCCACTCATGGCTATCCCCCAAGCTCAGAATTACCAGAAATTATTAATATTCCTATTCCTTCTAATTTTGTTGAGGCTGTATGTTTTGACCCTCGCGCTCCAGAGTATGTTAAGAAAGAGCAGGAAACAATTCTACTTCATGTCTTTCCTAACATAACTATTGAGGAAAGTAAGGCTTTTGGGTACAAGCCTAATCATCATGTGTTTTCTATTGAGAACTGAGAAAGATAAGACATCTAAATAACGAGCTTGAGTAGAACAGAGAAAATGATCTAACAAAAATGTGCTGACGGAAGAAAAAAGCTTTGCTTGAAAAAGCCTAAGCAAAGCTTTTTTCTCCGCAGACATTGGCGTTATACGGCATTACACGAACATCCACTTTCAATCCTTAGCGGACACTGGAAAGCACAATTGCGGTCATTGTGGAAGAGCTATATGTAGACGGAGTAGTGAAGTTAATTAGCTGGATCAAGAAGTAACTAAATAAAGACACAACCTGATATTTTTTATCTCAATGGATCAGTGTGACCATTAACTAGGTGGTAGAAAAAAATCGTAATATGAAATCAGATAATAATAACGAGCTCACTAAAACTTTGCTATCTATTGATGATGATGCTCCTGAGGATTTGGGCGGAGTATATGCAAGGCAGGGCTTTGCCTACCAAGATGATGTCGCCGCCCACTTTCTTATAGAGATGCTGAAAAATGAAGAATTGACTGAGGTTAGGTGTGAAACCAATGAAGATATTACAAATATTTGGGTCCGGAATAATAATCGTATTGCAGAGTATGTCCAAGTTAAAGCAGAGCACTTGGACCAGCTTTGGACTATTTCACCACTGGCTCAGCGTAAATCATCAACAATTAAACCCAGTGGCGTTGGAACTTCGATACTAGAGAAGAATTTCTCATGGGATAAGTATATTGAGGATTCACTATTTAGAATCGTGACATGTCGTCAAGTATCCAATGAACTTAAGCCACTAACTTATTCCCGCGATGCTGCTATAAGAAATCAAGAAGGAAATAATGATGCCGTTAGAGATAAACTGCAAATTAAGCTTAGTGACTTTAGATCAGAAAAGGGCAACGGTATAGAATATTGGGTCGAAAATGCTGAATGGTTGGTGTTGGACGATAACAACATACAAGATATTAACAAGACAAAATTGAATATTAATTTGCATCAGTTAGGGATTGAAGTTAATCCAGAAAAGTTGAATGAAATCTACGATGCTCTACGGACTCTTGTCAAGGAAAAGGCAGAGCTTGGAAGGAAAGATTGGAAAGACAAAAAAATAACAAAAGCATATCTTATTGAATATATTAAGAATGCAAATGACCCGTTTCCCGATAAATCGAAGTCAGAAAAACTTGAAAAAAAAATATTGGCTGCTGGGTTGGACAATACTTATGTGAAAACAGCTAGAGAGCAGCAAAGAGAATATTTGAAAAACAAGCGGGAATCTCGCTACTTTACCCATGAAAAAACTAGCAATATTGATACCGCTATTCTTTCTAGGCTACATGGTCTTCGAAGTTCTCTTGACTCAGGTGAATTGAGTGATTCTCCAGGAGAGTTCTACAATCGCTGTTTGAAGGAAATAAAGCAGGCAGGAAAGAATGCTAGTGCTTTTGATTCAGATTTGGCCAACGCCTATTACGAAGGATGTATGCACGAAGTGACATCTAGATGCATGCACAGATATAAAAAAATCACGTCATGAAGTCTTATTCAAAAATGGGTAGTTATCCAGAATCGTTGGCAATGCCAGCTGACGAGGTTCTTGAGTTGCACGCCGCAAGGCTGCTCTTATTGATTAAACTCTGCGGCGCTAAAGGAGAGAAAATAAGCGGTCTAACCAAGCTTGCGAAGTTGGATTTTTTTGTTAGGTATCCAGAATTTTTTTATGAAGTGGCTAGGTATTTGGGAAAAGATATTGTTGTGGAGAATACACAAGTGGAGTCGTCCATGGTTCGACATCATTATGGTCCGTGGGACAAGCGGTACTACCATGTACTAGCGTATTTGGAGGCAAAGGGTCTGGTTGGCGTGGTTAAAAATAAGAAGGCATATGAATTTGTTTTAAGTGAGCTAGGCAAGGAACGCGGCACCATACTTGAGAAAAGTGAGAGTTTTAGTGAGTTAACTGAACACATGAAGCTGGTTAAGTCTACGTTAGGTCAAAAAAATGGTTCGGTTTTAAAAGATCTGATTTACAAGGTTTTCGAAAAAGAAGTAGCTGACAGAAACCTAGGAGAAGCAATCTAATGGCCGGGAAACATTTATGGATAGAATCAGTTGAGAGGTTTCCCGAGTCAGATGCGAATGACAGCTTGGTGTTCGTGGAGGGCGTAAATGTCATAGTCGGAGATCTGAACGCAGGAAAAACCACATGGTTACAGATGGTGGATTTTCTTTTTGGAGATAATGGCGGTCCAGAGCAGGCGTTTGATGAAGAGTTGGTAAAAAAGTATGAAGGAATTAAAGCAACAATCCATATCGGCGAGAAAGAGTACACTATAGAAAGAAACTGGAAAACTCCGGGAGCCAAAACCAAAACCTTTGTAGATGGTGAGCCGCATTCGGTTAAGGAGTTTTCACGATTTATGCTTGAAGAACTCGAAATTCCCTTGGTTACTGTACCAAGCGGGAACCCCTACGCTGATAGAACATGGCCTGAGTTAAGTTTTCGAGATGTCTTTAGGCATATGTATAAGCAGGAGCGCATGTGGTCTGATGTGGTAGAGAAGCAAAATGAGGTAGTTCGGTCTGCTGTGCTGCTTCAATTTTTCAAAAAGGCCAAGTCTGTGTATTCAGATGAGTATGGGGAGTTAGTTTCTAAGCAAAAGCAAAGGGACAAGATTGAAGCGCAAAAGGCAGTTTACTCAAATATTCTGCAAAATGTCGCCGTTGAATTAGTTAAAGATCCAGGTATGTCTGTTGCCATTACGGCCGACTCCTTAGGCAACTCCAAGAAAATTTTAGAAGAAAAGATAAAGGAGGTCGAAAAGAAAAAAAACGCGTGGTTAGAAAAGCATACTGCAAATTTGGAAGACAAGAAACTGGTAGATTTCGATACAGTTGGTAAAAACATTCGGAAACTGATGAACCAACTTGATGCCCTCATCAGAGACAAGATGGAAAACGACAATAGAGTGAAGGAGCTGAAAACCTATGAGAAAACTTTGAACGATGAGCTTTCGAGATTCAATAGAGCTACGGATGCGGCAAGAGTGCTTTCTGACTTAAAGATTACGCACTGTCCCGCCTGCGACCAAGAAGTACCTCAAAATAGGCATGTGCAAAACATATGCAACCTTTGTGGCCAAGAGGAGCATGGAGATGCTGATGTGGGATCGTCTGGCAAACGAATTTTTTTTGAAAAAGCCCAAATCAAAGAAGAACTCAAAGAACTTGGATTGCAGATTAAAGAGCTAGATAGTAATATCATTTCGATTGATAGCAAGATTGAAGACTTGAAAGGTTCGCTGAATACAGAGCAAATGAAACTACGTAATGTAGAGGCGCTATCGGTGATAGGGCTTCCCCCAGAGATTGCTGCTCTGGATATGAAGCTTGGTTCGTTTGCCGAGAAAATGGAGCAACTCATGCGTGTTGGTTCAAGTTTAAAAGAGAGAGAACGATACGACAGTGATATTGAAAAGCTAGATGAACAAATAGTTGTGCTTGAGAAAGAGATTAAAGAACTAGCCCCGAATGTTAATTACTCAGAGCTATCTGATACGCTTTCGGACAAAATGAACACTTATATCAATGCAGTAAATATTGATGATATAAGCAGATGGAAAACCGGTCGTGTGACGGCGAACCTGAAACGCGATAGCTTTAAGATGCTTTTGGATAATCAGGCTTGGACAGTTAAAGCGGGCGGAACTAAAAACTATGTAATTCAGCTGGCCTACCACTATGCGGTACTCTCTCTGAGTAAGGAAGAAGAGTTTGATTTCCCTGGGCTTCTTATAATTGATTTTCCACCTCATTTTGCAAAGGCAGATGACTTGAAGGGAAGTGAAAATTATTTACTCAGACCTTTTATTGAGCTTTGTTCCGAGAGAGGAATGTCTGATACGCAAGTCATTGTGGCTGGTCGTGCTTTTGAGGGATTGAAAGGAGCAAATACCATCGTATTCTAGGAGAAAGATTTGTTTGATAATACATGCTATATACAGTGAACAGATAATAGGAATAATAAAGAAGAATCATTGATCCCATGAATATTTTTGATTAAATGGAATATTGTTTGCCTGATTTAAACCACAAATATGAAAGTAGTTTTTTTACGAGAGCTATGCCTATAACTTTAGTCATGATGGATACTCCTTTTTACTTAATTGTTTTACTCTAAGTATGGCACATTGCGATGCCGTTCTTGGGGCACCCATCTCGTCACCCATTAAAAAATCCATATTTTTTTAATTTTTCTTATTTCACACAATTCTACTAACCACAATTTAAGAATTATGTATCAATTAAAGTGAACATTATTTTTTACTAATTAATAAAGAAGTAAAATTATTATTCTGAAAAATTATTTTTCATTTCTTATAAATAAACTCGTCTAATAGAACATCAGCTAGATGCATGTTGAAATAATAATGTTGTTCAGATTGTCAATAAAGTAAGACAATTCCTTCAGGATAAGCTAATAGTAAAAAAAATTTTAATATGGAGAGCTATTCCACAAATATAACAGTGTTTATAGTATAAAATTCATTCAAGATTTCATATTTTTCTGGCTAGATATTTTCCATAAGAAATAATTATTTATTAGATTAATTTTGACTCATAAAAAGCATTAAAAAAGGGATTAAGCAATGCGTGATAAAATATTTTTTTACATTGTTGTTTTACTACTGATATTGATTCAGGGCTGTAGCACTAAGGCACCTATGATTCCTCTATCTGATTATCAGGGAGTATTGGGATTACCCGATGGTTCAACTTATAAGGGTAAATTAAAAGATGGTCTACTGCATGGTGAAGGAGAACTTTCCTGGTTAGATGGCAGCTCCTATAAGGGACAATTTTATAAGGGAGCAATGCAAGGGGAAGGGGTTTATATTTCAAGTTATGGAGAAACTTATACGGGAGATTTTTATAAAGGTGTACCACATGGCCAGGGAGTCGTTGTTAGTGATGATGGCGAACGTATGGTTGGAAACTTTGTTAATGGTGATTTACAAGGACAGGGCGAGTCTACTTTTTCAAATGGTGCCTCTTATAAGGGCGAATACATTAACAGTTTATTTGACGGGGATGGTGTTTATATTGATTCGCGAGGTAATCGTTATGTCGGTGAATTTAAAGAAAATGCACCCAATGGTCATGTTGAGATTTTCTATGCATCAGGTGATTACTATAAGGGTAATGTGATTGATTGGGAGTTTGATGGACAGGGTGAGTTTATTGATGAGCTTGGCAGTCAATACAAAGGGACATTTGTCGATGGTGATGCAACAGGCAAGGCAGAAGTCATTTATGAAACAGGTAATACCTATGTTGGCGAACTAAAAAATTGGAATTTACATGGCAAAGGTGTTTATCGAGCTAAAGATGGTCGCGTCTACAAAGGCGATTTTGTAGAAGATGCGATGACAGGACAAGCTGAGATTGATTATGGCGAAGGTTATTACTATAAAGGGGAGGTCGTCGACTGGAAAGCTGATGGTTATGGTGAAGCAATTTTACCTAAGAATGGAATTTATAAGGGATATTTTAAGAAAAATGATTTCCATGGTAAAGGACGTATGGAATATGAAAATGGTAATATTTATGAAGGTGAATTTAAAGAAAATTTAAAGCATGGCAAGGGAGCATTGACTTTAAAAAATCCCAAAGGAAGGAAAAAAATAACCACGGGTTGGTGGCAAGATGATGATTACTATGGTGATGAAAAACCACCAGAAAAAAATGAATTAACCGCTCAATTAAAAGAAAAAATTAACAAACTAAAGGAAGAATATGATAAGGTGGATTCAGAGAAAGTTCTCTATTCACAATATGCAATGCTTAATAAAAAACTGAATTTATTAACTCCATCACAACCTGATAAAAGTGAACTCTTCTTTATTTCTTTTGGTTCTTATGGCTCTCAAGATCTGTTTATGAAGGAAGCCAAATACAGTAAAGATTTATTTGATCAGCATTTTAAGACATCAGGCCGATCAATCAGTTTAGTCAATAATGCAAAAACAGTGAATGAATTGCCTTTAGCAACCGTTACTAATCTTGAATTAAGTTTAAATAAAATGTCTGAACTGATGGGTGATGAAGATATCCTCTTTCTATTTTTAACCAGCCACGGTTCAAAAAAACATAAACTTTCTGTCTCTTTGCAAGATATGCCTCTAAATGATTTGCCTGCTGAGAAGTTGTCAAAGATCATTGATAACAGCAAGGTGAAGTGGAAAGTCATTATTGTTTCTTCCTGTTATTCTGGTGGTTTTATTGATGCACTAAAGGATGAAAACACGCTTATTTTAACGGCCTCCAGTAGTGATCATGTTTCTTTTGGTTGCAGTGATGAAGCAGAGTTTACTTATTTTGGTCAGGCTTTTTTTGAGAATGCTGTAGCGCAGAGTACCAGCTTTAAACAAGCTTTTGATAAAGCCGTAATTGAAGTGGCTAAAAGAGAAGAAAAAGAAGGGTATAGCCATTCAAATCCACAAATTTATATAGGATTTAATATTAGGAAGCAATTAAAAAAATGGCGTGAGCAGCTATGAAATTTCTCGTGTAAACACATGTAAACTCATGTAAAAAAGGGGCATTATGTTGACTAGAATGATTCACATAATGCCTGAAGTGATAAGCTAAAAATAAATCGCAATAAATTTAGCAATGGACTTATTGCTATCCATTGTTTTTTGAAATAATTCCAGACTTTCACCTTTAATACTATAGTGGTCTGCTTTTTCTAGCGATTTGTGAAATGTGCTTTCAACTTCCATTGCAGGACACGCCATTCGAGTGCTTCTCAATGGTCCGATTTGAATCGTTGTTTCATCTGAAGTAATACGTCCTGAAAATTTATTACAACCAGAAAACCCCGTGAGTAAATCATTTTCTCTTATGACAAAATGAATGTCTCTGCTGGCACCTGAGTTCTCTTGTCTCATTTTTAACCAACTTTCATTTTCATCTAGTCGTTGACCATCCAGTTCAACTAATTTCCAATACGTATTGCCCAATGAAGAAGGTGGTACAACACCAGTACAACGTTCTTGTTGTTTAATGCTGATAAACTCCTCAACAATGATCGTTTCTTCCAGTTCATTGTCTTCCATTTTAGGGCGCATAGCGATATGACCATTGAAGGTGACTAAAAGGGATTTTCCAGGCATGTAACGATTTTTAAGATAAGCCCTTTCCAGGGAGATGTTATCGCCTTCCATAGCAACAGGAAGACGCTTTGTTTGACCACATTCGAGAAACAATCCAGCATCAGCCATATAGGAATACATACCGGTCATTTCATTCGCCTGTGAGGCGGTGAAACAACACGAAAAGAGAAAAAGAAAACTGATGTGATGACTTATGTGATAAAAGGATGGTTTCATAAGCAGGCCTCAGAAAAGTGTTTTGTGTTTTGATGCTAATATCAAACTCTTTATTTTTCAAAAGAAACAATTCATTATAGCCGTTTTATTGATTGTTTTTCATCACTTATCATTATGCGCCGCTTCTTACTTTTCCTGTCATTTTTCGTCCATCACGAATGTTCAAAGACATCAGTGTAATATTAATGGCACCTGCAAAAATCTCAAGACATTGAATGAGATAAAATGTCATATCAAATTGCCCTATTGACGCCCAATGATTCAGGATAATGGCTGAGGGAACTAAAATCAGAACCCCATTTGCTCCAATAAAAGGCATCCGTTTTCTTTTTTTTCCAATCAAACCGCCTTTAGCATTTTGGGCCATTGAAAATCCAGTGGCTCCTGTTAAAGCAATTGCTGGAATCAATATAATCAGGCCGGGCATAACAATGAGGCGCTTTACTTGAGCGATGACTTCTGTATTAAAAAACAATTCACTTATGATTGTTGATAATAAAAAAGTAATAACACAGAGAGTGGCGATGATCGCTGCTGTTTTGTGAATGAGTAGTTTCATTAAATTCTCCAAAATGATATTATGACAACATGTTGACATAATAGGTCGTTATTGATAGTTTGTCAACATGTTGTCAATGTTAAGGTGAAAATATGAATGTAAAAAATAAAAATGAAATATTTACTGAAGTTGTTTTGGAAATCTTTAAAGTGGGTGGTCTTCTGAATATCGAAGGTGACAAAATGACCAATGAATTTGGATTGACTGCTTCTCGATGGAAAATATTAGGAGCTATTGAGTTATCTGATACTCCTTTAACTATTTCTGAAATTGGTCGAGTAATGGGGCAAAGCCGACAGGCTGTTCAACGTTTGGTTGATTTAATGACAAAAGACAAGCTGCTTCAACAAGTAGAAAATCCTAATCATAAGCGAGCAAAGTTTGTTCAGCTGACACCACAAGCCAAAAATATTTATCTCCAACTGGACAAAAAACAAATTCAATGGGCTGAAGGCCTTTCTATGGATATTAAAAAATCTGATTTGGAAACAACCCGAGAGGTTTTAAAAAAAATATCTGATTTGATCGATGTCTGATGCGTCTTGCAATTTTTAGCTTTTAATTTAATTCCAATAGTTGAACCGTTTTAAGTGGAACCACACCTTAATTTACAGTAAATTAAGTGATACTTTCACTCACTATGAGACGCTGATATGAAAATTGATTGGAATACGAGCATTGCAGCTATTTGGCGACAGAGAAAAAATCAACTCCATCCCGTAGTGACGATTGATCCTGTTTCTCTTAATTCGTTGATTGGTATAGAAGATCAGAAAAATGACTTGATTGAGAATACGGAACGCTTTATTAATAAACTACCAGCGAATAATGCACTTCTTTGGGGAGCACGGGGTACTGGAAAATCATCGCTTATTAAGGCGGTGCTGAATGAATATAAATCCCACAAGCTGAGATTAATTGAGATATATAAAAACGAATTGCATAATTTGCCTGAAATTGTTGATGAGATAAGAGATCTTGACTATCGATTTATTGTCTATTGCGATGATTTTTCATTTGAAGACAATGAAAATACGTATGTTGTGCTTAAATCAATACTTGATGGATCAATAGAACCACCTCCTGAAAATGTCTTGCTTTATGTAACGTCCAATCGAAGACATCTTATGCCTGAGTATATGAAAGATAATTTGGATACAAAAATAGTTGATGGTGAAGTGCATTACTCTGATGCTGTAGAAGAAAGAATTTCATTGTCTGATCGGTTTGGTCTGTGGCTTTCTTTTTATCCGCCAACAATTGAAGACTATATCAATATTGTGGATAGTTATTTTCCAGAATATCAAGGTGATAAGCAAAAACTCCACAAAGCTGCCCTTTCATTTGCTCAACAAAGAGCATCAAAAAGTGGTAGAACGGCTAAGCAATTTTATAATTCGTATGCGGGTAAAGAATAAAACTCTGTATGAAATTCTAATGTTTTATTTGTGATAATTTATACGTTAGCTGTAATTGTTACTTTTTAGATAACTAAAGGAATCCAATGAAAGTTAATTATTATGTAGCTTCAAGTTTAGATGGCTATATTGCCAAAAAAGACGGTGATGTTTCCTGGTTAGAAGATCTTGAATTATCGATGGAAGATACAGGATATAATGATTTTTTTTCAACGGTTGATGCCCTGGTCATGGGAAGAAAAACATATGAAATGATTGTCAGTTTTGGTCAATGGCCTTATGGTGATAAACCTGTTTGGGTGTGCTCTGGTCAAAACATAACTGCGATTGACGGCTGTAATTTGCAATCGGAAAGTGCACCAGAAGAGGTATACAAAGCTGCTACTGAAATAGGTACTCAACATTTATGGCTCGTTGGCGGTGGCAGCCTTGCATCCTCTTTTCTAGAGTGTCAATTATTAAGCAATATCAGTCTTTCACTAATGCCAATTATACTGGGTAGTGGCATCAAGTTATTTGATGGGCTGACCTCATCTCTTAAAATCAATAAAGAATCTGAAAAAATACATGAGTCCGGCATGGTACAACTTGACTATGTCATCAAATATTCTTAGATCGAGTTCCAGTCAGCAATAGGATCAAGTGACCCCAATTCTATTCACCCCAATATTGCAAATGCAATAACAGCATTGAATCCGCACTTAAAGGTGAAATGGATTTTTCTTCACTGACTATCAATGTTTTTAAGCTTCAGGCAAACATCAAAAGTGAAAAGAAATGACTAGAAGCACTTTATGATAAAATGTTGCTAATAATCACATGCTATCCGCCGTAAAGTAGTCGGGTAAACCCGTAGAAGCTGAAATGATGATTATGAAAAAGAACAATTGGCTTGGCAATTAAAAGAATTATGCTAGAATCAAAGGATAAGCTTTAAAAAGCAAAGAAAAACTTACCAGAACTTTATTTAGGGGGAAATAAGATTTGGAAAACACTGCCCGACTGGTCGATGAATTCTCACAAGGTGTGAAAGCACTCAAAAACTCCGACTATTCAAAAGGCGTCTTTTATTTTCGAGTCGCATTAAATAAACACAAACAGAGCGATACTGCGAAAGCAAAATGTTTGGCTTATCTTGGTTTGTGTGAAGTACTCGGTGGACTTGATGACAAAATTTCTCATATTGAAGAAGCTCATCAACTCAATCCTTCGGATACAAATATCTTACGTGTGCTGGCCTATGCTCGTTTTCAGATTGGAGATCGCAAAGAAGGCTTAGCTGCCATTATTTTAGGATTGAAAATAGAGCCTGAGAACCCAGAGCTGTTTTTGTTTTTAGAGCAGGTGGGTTATCGTCGCAAGAGTGTCATTGGTTCTTTAGAACGCACCAACAAACTTAATCAGTTCTTTGGCCGATTATTCAGAAAGTCAAAGAAAACCGTTGATGTGATGAGTGTATTGCCTGCGGCCGCATAATTTTTTAAGTTGTTTTGTTACTTTGTCTGAAAGACTTCTTCTGGTAACCAGGTGGCTAGTTCAGGCCAATAGGCAAGAGCCATTAGCATTAATAGTTGAATAAGAATAAATGGTACAATACCTTTATAAATATCTCGTGTTTTAACCGATTTGGGTGCAACACCTCTAAGATAGAAGAGGGCAAAGCCAAATGGTGGTGTTAAAAACGAGGTTTGTAAATTAATGGCTATCATAATCCCCAACCAAACCGGATCAACACCCATTGTCAGTAATATGGGAGCAATGATGGGGACGACCACAAATGTAATTTCGATAAAGTCTAAAATAAATCCCAGTAAGAACATCACCAGCATCACAATCACAACTGGCCCAAATGCACCTTCAGGAAAAATTTGAGCCAGAAAACTATCTGAGTTATTTTCTGAGATACCGATTAGGAATTCTTCAATTAATTCATCACCACCATAACCTCTAAAGACCAAAGAAAAAATAGCCGCACCAATGAAAATGAAGAAAATCATACTAGTGACTTGAGTGGTTGAATACACCACGTCTCGCAGTACGGTGAATGAGAGCTCTCTTTTGGCTAGTGCAAGCAATAATGCACCGACTGCACCAACTGCTGCTGCTTCTGTCGGTGTGGCCGCGCCAGATAGAATAGACCCTAAGACAGCCAATATCAGCAGTAAAGGCGGTAAGAGAGCTTTGGTGGTTCGTAATAGGATGGAGTCGCTGTGTTGTGAGTGATCTTGTGTGACTTTTGGAATTAAATCGCGGCGGAAAAAGCCAATGGCAATAATATATAGAATATAAAAGAGAACTAATAACAAGCCTGGTATTAAAGCTCCTACAAATAAGTCTCCAACAGACAGGGTTTCTGGTGCAAAAATACCCATATTCAGCTGGGCTTGCTGATAGGCTGCTGATAAGACATCACCCAGTAAAATTAAAATTATGGAAGGGGGAATGATTTGCCCCAAAGTACCTGCCGCACAAATTGTACCTGTCGCTATGCTGGGGTGATAACCTCGTTTGAGCATAATGGGCAGTGACAGCATGCCCATTGTGACTACTGTTGCACCAACTATTCCGGTACTGGCTGCTAGTAGCATACCGACAAGAATTACTGAAATGCCTAATCCACCTTTGAGGTTTCCAAATAGATCGGCCATTGTACCTAATAAGTCTTCAGCAATTTTTGAGCGTTCCAGCATGACGCCCATGAAAACAAACAAGGGCACTGCAATCAGTGTCTGATTAGTCATGATGCCGTAGATGCGATTGGGCAGTGCTTCTAAAAAAATAGGATCAAACACATCAGGCATGAGCAGACCAATGGTTGCAAATACCAGTGCAGTACCACCCAGAGAAAGAGCGACAGGATATCCAATTAATAAGACAGCACAGATGGTAGCAAACAACAATAGAGGCATTAAGACTTCCATCTAGAGAACTCCGGAATGTGAGTGATCATCTGGATTGCCTGAAGTGGTTTCGGGTTCTGAATGAGGATAAAAGAGATAAACGATATTAAATAACACCTGACTGATGCCTTGAATGAGTAGTAAACCTGTCATGAGTAAAATGCTGGATTTGAGAAGGTAAACCCCTGGCAAACCACCCGCTTCGCCGGACTGTTCTTTCATTAACCAGGAGGCGGTAACATAATCCCAGCTTACCCAGGCAATAAACAGGGTGACAGGAAAGAGCAGAAATAGGGTACCCAATAAATTAACCCATGCTTTACTTCTTGGGCTCATATTACAGTAAAAAATATCGACTCGAACATGGCCATCCTGTTTGAGTGTATAAGGTATGCCAATAAGAAAGACTAGAGCGTACATATAGATCACAGATTCTTGTAAAGCAATCCAGCCCAGTTCAAAAGCATAGCGCAATACCACAATGAGAAAGGTGGTTAGAACCATCAATAATGTCAGCCATGAGATGGCTTGACCGCTGAAGACAGATATCTTTTCTAGTCGCGCGGCAAATTTGCTTAGGGTTGTTGGACTCATAATGTTTTGTGTTGCTAAGCGTTCAAGACTATTGGACGCTGCCTATGGGTTTAAAGTTTACTTGAAACACAGAGATTGGCAAAAAGTCACGTTCTCACGATGTTTTAGCAAGAGGCATTTTAGCACATCTGGATCTTTATCCTGAGTTAATTCCGCTTCTTTGCGCGAATCCTGGTAGAGCAGTCGTGACAACCAGAACCGAAGTCCGGCGGCACGCAATAAGGTAGACCAATGATGCTGTTCATTTTGAGTCAGTGGTCTGAGCTGTTCATAGGCCTCAATCATTGTTTTGGCCTTGGTGGGATCAAGGTAATTATCTGTACCTATACACCAGGCATTCACTGTGATGGCCAGATCGTAGAGTAGATAGCCATTACAAGCGGTGTAAAAATCTAAAATACCACTGAGCTGGTTATTGTCGAATAATACATTATCGCAGAATAAATCAGCGTGAATGATACCCTGTGGTAGGGGTTGATGAAGGCTGTCTTCTTGTATAGATTGCTGAAATTCTTTTTGAAATAGAAGTTCATCTGATAGTAATTGTTTATCGTCCTGATTTAATTGAGTGCTTTCAGATGTACCGATAAATGTATTGATAAAGCGTTTGCCTGTGTGTTGAGCCCAGTGAAAGCCCCACTCATTGTTTCTCTGTAATGGAAATTGTTGTCCTATGAGGTGCAATTGAGCCAGTGCTTTGCCTATTTGGCGACAGTGCTCAAGCTCAGGTTGTAAGATGCTTTGCCCTGGCAGCTGATCAAAGAGGGCCGCTGGTTTTGATTGCCATGTTGTTAAATGGTGTTGATTGACATCTTGTATGGGGCAGGGAGCGCTTAAACCATGGTTACGAAGATAAGCC
>JAPHSW010000247.1 GCA_026196615.1 Gammaproteobacteria bacterium
ATACAACTGTCCATTTAAGTAATACAAAACATAATATAACGCACAGGATAAATCTTTCTGTTTAATAAAAGAGGTAAAAAAACTGCTCTCAGAAAGATCATCAATAATGATTTTATAACCCTTAGCCATTTCTGTCCAAAAAGTATTAACAATTTCAACAAACCTGGATTTTTCTTCTGCTAAGGGAAGACCTGAACCCGCATATTTTTTTGAAAGTTTGTCAATGATAGTTAAAACTGGCGTATGAAGCTGTTTTAAAAATTCTAGTCGGTCATGCACAGGTAAATCAAGTTCATTAACTTCAACTAACAAATGAAAAAACAGACGTGCACGCTCACCCGTTTTCATTTTTGAATTACGCTTTATCCATTCATTTAAATCTTTAATAGAAGAATAAAGATCATTCCCATCAGATTTTACTCTAGGTTGCAACTGAAGCCATAAAATGGTGTCCTTCATGTTTTGCATAAACCTCTGTCTAACAACTTCATATTTAAAATTTAAATATTATGATAGAAATTATAAAGAAATAATTTTACTATCATTTTTAATCTATCCATTTTCTTGCATTTCTAAACATTCTCATCCAGGGTGCATCTTCACCTTTGTGATCAGTAACCCAGGTGTTTTGCACTGAGCGGAACACACGTTCCGGATGTGGCATCATTATCGTAAAACGTCCATCTTCACTACATAACCCCGTCACCCCTTTAGGAGAACCATTTGGATTCAATGGATAGGTTTCTGTAGGCAAGCCATCATTGGTGACATAACGCATTGAAACCAGACCAGAATCTAATGCCTGTTGTGCTGAGCCTCCAAGCTGAAATTCAGCTCGACCTTCACCATGTGCCACTGCAATTGGCATTTTAGAGCCTTCCATTCCAGTAAAAAATAAAGATGGGGATGGTAATACTTCAACCATTACGGTTCGAGCCTCAAACTGATCTGATTCATTTTTTACAAAATGTGGCCAGTGAGATGTACCTGGAATCAACTCATGTAGGTTCGACATCATTTGACAGCCATTACAGATCCCTAAACCAAAAGTGTCTTGACGTGTAAAAAATGATTCAAACTGCTCTCTTGCACGTCCATTAAATAATATTGACTTTGCCCAACCTTCACCAGCACCAAGAACATCACCATAAGAAAATCCACCACAGGCAACCATTCCTTTAAAAGCATCCAGCGATAGTCCACCATCAATAATATCAGACATATGGACATCTCGAGTTGAGAAACCCGCTCTTTCAAAGGCCGCAGCCATTTCAACCTGACCATTCACACCTTGCTCACGTAGAATGGCAATTGTTGGTTTGGCCCCCATGTTTACATAAGGAGCTGAAATGTCATCATTGACGTCAAAACCCACTTCTATATGCAAACCCGGGTTACCAACATTCAGTATATTATCGTGTTCTTCCTGAGCACATTTTGGATTATCACGCAGTTTCTGCATTTGATAGGATGTTTCAGACCAGGCACGATGATACTGTGTGCGAGAATTTGTTAGTACAACGGAATGGTTATAATTAAAGTCAATTCTATCTATTACTGTAGGATGAGCAATAACATGTGCCATACTTTCCAGGTTCATTTCTCTTATGTAAGCAAAAATCGCTTCATGATCTGATTTTCTTATTTGAATTACAGCACCAAGTTCTTCATTGAATAAGGCAGGAATAATATCATCTTTATTTACGCACAAATTATTAAGCTCAACATCAAGTCCACAGTGACCCGCAAAAGCCATCTCTAATAAGGTCGTAAATAAACCACCATCTGAACGATCATGATAGGCCAGTAGCTTGTCATTCACATTTAATTCTTGAATGGTATTGAAAAAGGATTTAAAGGTATCAGTATCATCAAGATCTGGGCAAGTATCCCCTATCTGACCGTAAACCTGAGACAGTGCAGAACCACCCATACGATTATGTCCACGTCCAAGATCAATAAGAATAAGCTCTGTTTCACCTTGATCCATTTTAATTTGTGGCGTCAAAGTTGCGCGTACATCCTGAACACGAGCAAAAGCTGATACGATAAGAGATAACGGTGCTGTTACTGATTTATCTTCACCCTTATCATTCCAGACAGACTTCATTGACATGGAATCTTTACCAACGGGTATTGTTATACCAAGCTTAGGACAGATATCCATACCCACAGTTTTAACTGCATCATAAAGTCCTGCATCCTCACCTTCATGCCCTGCCGGTGCCATCCAGTTAGCAGAAAATACCATATCTGATAGATTTGAAATTTGAGCTGAAGCAATATTAGTAATTGCTTCACCAATAGCCATTCGTGCAGAAGCAGCATGATCAATTAAGGCGATTGGTGTCCGCTCACCAATAGACATTGCTTCACCAGTGACTTCCTGAAAACCACTACAGGTGACAGCCGCGTCAGCAACAGGAACTTGCCACGGCCCAACCATTTGCTCTTGCACAACCATCCCCGTGACTGAACGATCACCAATAGTGATAAGAAATGATTTATCGGCAACAGTTGGTAAGTGTAAAACGCGATCAGCAGCTTCAGCATAATCAATATTATGAGTATTAAATGGCTCTTGCTCTATCTTAGTATGAACCACATCACGAGACATTTTAGGTGGCTTGCCTAATAATATTTCAAGCGACATATCAATTGGCTTATTTTTAAAGTGTTGATCATTTAATACTAATCGCTGCTCCTTGGTTGCAGCTCCAAGAATGGCATAAGGTGCACGCTCACGTTGACAAATCTGTTCAAATTCATCAATATTATCAGGGCTAATAGCCATAACATAACGTTCTTGAGACTCATTACACCAAATTTCCATTGGTGACATGCCATATTCATCATTGGGTACTTTGCGAAGTTCAAATTCAGCTCCCCTTCCTGCATCATTAACTAATTCAGGAAGAGCATTAGAAATACCACCAGCACCAACATCATGAATTGAAAGAATTGGATTATTTTTTCCAAGCTGCCAACAGCGATCAATCACTTCCTGACAACGGCGTTCCATTTCAGGGTTTCCACGCTGTACGGAAGCGAAATCCAGGTTTTCACAACTGCTGCCAGAGTTCATTGATGAGGCTGCGCCACCACCTAAACCAATTAACATCGCTGGACCACCTAATAAAACAATCTTTGAACCTTCTGGTACTTCACCTTTAAGCACATGTTCTGATTTGATATTGCCAACTCCACCCGCTAGCATAATCGGTTTGTGATAGCCTCTGACTTCGGTTCCATTTTCAGTTTTAATCTTTTCTTCAAAGGTACGAAAATAACCACAAATATTCGGACGTCCAAATTCATTATTGAAAGCAGCTGCACCAATAGGTGCTTCAAGCATGATATCAAGTGCTGAAACAATGCGGTCAGGCTTACCATAATCATGCTCCCATGGTTGCATTGCATTTTTTAGTTTTAAGTTTGAAACGGAATAACCACATAATCCGGCCTTAGGTTTAGAACCTTGCCCAGTTGCACCCTCATCACGAATTTCACCACCTGAACCTGTTGCTGCTCCGGGAAAAGGAGAGATGGCCGTAGGATGATTATGTGTTTCCACTTTCATTAAAATATGGCTATCTTCCTGGGAATAGCTATATTCTGAAGTTTCGCTTTTTGGATAAAAGCGTTTCACATTAAAACCTTTTATAACCGCACAATTATCACTATAAGCTGAAAGAATACCTTCTGAATTATGATGATAAGTATTTCTGATCATAGAAAAAAGTGACTTATCTTGTTTTTTACCATCGATGGTCCAGTCAGCATTAAAAATTTTATGGCGACAATGCTCTGAATTTGCCTGAGCAAACATCATTAATTCAACATCAGTAGGGTTTCGTCCAAGGCGAGTAAAATTATCAACCAGATAATCAATTTCATCTTCAGCTAAAGCAAGACCAAGCTCTATATTTGCCTCAACTAATGCAATGCGTCCTTTCTCTAAAATATGAACACAGGTTAATGGTTTGGGATGATGTTGTTCAAATAAAGCTTCAGCTTGATTCAATTCATAAAAACACGTTTCAATCATTCTATCGTGTAAGCTCTGAGCTAGCTGATCTCTATGCTGTTCGGATAGTGACATATTATCTGGAATATCGATGGTATAAAGAATACCGCGCTCTATTCGACTGATATTTTTCAAGCCACAATTATGGGCAATATCTGTAGCTTTACTTGCCCATGGTGATATTGTCCCAACACGTGGAACCACCAGTATTTCAGTACCAGAAAAGTGAATATCACTGGAATGAGCCCCATACATTAAAATTCTTTCCAGAGTAGTTTGTTGTTCAGGTGTTATTGAGCCCTCTGCCTCAACAAAGTGAATATATTCACTGGTCACAGTATTAATGCTAGGGACCACTCCGCGTAGCTTGTGTAATAGTTTTTCAATTCTAAAAGGTGATAAGGCTGATTTGCCACGCAGAATTAGCATTTAGATGGTCTCTTTTATAAAGATAACGTGAAAGATAACGGATTTGGGAGCTATTTTAGCAAAATATGAGCATTTTAGGGTAGAGACTATTTAATTAATAAGAAAAAAAGTAGAATAAAACAATAGATTCCATATTCTCAACATTTCCATTCAAACAAGGAATGTTAGAAAATTAAGTTTTCACTTTCCAATAAATAAACCGTTCAGACCGTAGCAAAAGCAATGAGCCAGAAAAAAAAGACCACTACTGACAATTTAACAGCCAATACTCCCCCCCTTCCTCCAGCTTCTTTTCTTAAGTTACTGGGTTGTTGGTTGTATGACTTTATGCTGCTTTGTGCTGTATGGCTGCTAGCAGGTTTTGTATATATCATTCCTGCTCAACTATTTACTCAAATTGATTCAACACAAAAAGAAAATCTAAGCACCACAGAATTTTCTGGACCTGTTTTTTATAGCTATTTATTTATTGTAACCTGGTTCTTTTTTGCCTGGTTCTGGACACATGGTGGACAAACATTAGGATTAAGAAGCTGGTCATTAAGACTACAAACTGTAGAGGGTCATACTCTTAACTGGACTCAAACCTTTCTGAGATTTTTAGTTGCAGGCACTCCATGGCTTTTATCACTTTTTGTTTATGATAAAATCATTACAAACCAACTCTTGCCAGCACCTTACCAATATTCTGCTTTTATTATTGGCTTTATCGGCCTCTTGTGGATGTTAGTAGATAAAGATAAACGAAGCATACAGGATATTTTTTCAAATAGTCGAATTGTTTCTGTTCCTAAAAAAGCGAGTAAGCAAAAGTTATATTAGCCAATAAGTTTATTGACACACCCAATATCAGATTCTACAACTTTAATGATATAGCTCAGTCAGTTATAAAATAAATATTACTGAAAAAACTGATATATCTTTTCAAAATGCAGCTCAAAATTTTGAAAAGAATGATCACCACCAGACTCTATATTGAGATGTGCCTCAGAATATTTCTTTTTAGCCAGGCGATAGTCTAAAATTTCATCACCAGATTGTAGTAGAACTAACAGGTTTTTAGGTTTTTTTAATTGTTGAAGTGTCAAATATTTCAGTTGCTGAATATGTTCAGACGTAAATTCATATTGCTCACCTGTATAATAATTGGTGTTTTCTCCAAGGTAATCAACCAGTAATTCATGAGGATTAACTGCTGGATTCACTAAGACTGCTTTATTACCATATTTTTCTGCCAACCAGGTGGCATAAAAACCACCTAATGAACTCCCAATAAAGCCTATTTTTTTTGATTGGTTATGCTCTATACAATGTGACAATGTCTGAATTGCTTTAGATGGCTGATCAGATAGTTCTGGTGCAATAAATTCATCAAAAGGATATTTTATAGATAAAAATTTTGAAAAGCACTTTGCCTTAAATGAATCAGGGGAACTATTAAAACCATGAATATAAATAAATAGCATTATTATTCACGACTTATTTCAACTTAAATTTTTCCTTCAAGATTTTAATTCTTTCATTTGCTTCTTTTTTTTCGCCAGCAGAAAGTTCTTGACCTAATTGTGAAACTGAGTCAGATGCAGCAGAATAACCATTATCAGCTGAAATTTTTAACCAGGCATAAGCTTCAACTAAATTTGCACTACTTCCATGTCCATTAGCTAATAAGATTCCTAGATTATATTGCGCCTGATTGTGATTTTGTTCAGCAGCTTTTCTAATCCACTTTTGTGCTTCAGTCATGTCCGCTATTATGCCATTCCCCTGATAATACAACACACCCAGAGAAAATTGAGCATTCATATCTCCTTTTTGGGCCATCGCAGCACAAACATCTGAGGCTTCATAAAAATCTTCTTTTTTTATTAAGTCGACACACTTATTCGCAAGCAGTGTTTGACTGAACATGAGTAACAATAAAGTTGTAAAATATCTCATTATTTTTCCTTTCAATTTGAGGTATAAAATTTAATCTAATAATACGGGATGTAAGTTAAACGATAGATGAA
>JAPHSW010000276.1 GCA_026196615.1 Gammaproteobacteria bacterium
TCAAGACATTATGAGTCATCACAGCGAGTCATTCAAGGCTATGATGAAATGCTTGATAAAGCCATAAATGTTATCGGCGATATGCAAAATTAGAGGAAAATTAGATGAGTGATTCACTTTATATTGCATCAACAGGGATGCATGTACAACAAGGCCAAATTAATGTTATTTCGAATAACCTGGCAAATGTTAATACTCCGGCATACAAGAAAAGTAGTGCTTCATTTTCTGATTTGATGTATCGGGAAATCAATAAAACTACTTCAATGTCATCAAATACTCATGAAATAGGTTCTGGTGCAGCTATTACCGGAACATCAAAAACATTTACTCAAGGTGAAGTTAAAGCAACTGAGCGAGCGTTAGATATTGCTATTAATGGTGATGGTTTTTTTGAGGTTAATCTTTTAGATGGCTCAAAGGCTTATACTCGAAATGGTTCATTAAATGTATCCAGTGAAAGTTTATTAACAACGAATGATGGGTTTGAATTATCACCTCCGATTCAAATCCCTGAAGATGCAACAGATATTGTTATAACAACTGATGGCAGGGTTCAGGCTGCAATACCAAGTGAGGATGGACTGATTGATATTGGTCAGATTGAGCTGGTTAATTTTGTTAGTACTGAACATCTAAAGCCTGTCGGAAATAATTTATATCTCCCAACGAATGATTCTGGAGATGGTTTGATCGGAAAACCAGGTGAAGATAACTTGGGTGTACTTGCTCAAGGTTTCCTGGAGAGCTCAAATGTCAATCTGATTAATGAATTAACGGATTTGATTTTAGCTCAAAGAGCTTATGAAATTAATTCAAAAGTTGTTCAAATTTCAGATGAATTATTAAGTCTTAGTAATAATATGAGACGCTGATTATCACAATGTTTATTGATTCAAATAATCTGAATTATAAATTAGTCATTAGCTTTATTTTACTCATATTAAGTTTTAATGTTTTTGCAAATGAATTTCCTTTAACCGTTGAACTTAAGAAAAAGGTCAATGTGACAAAGCAAATTATTTATTTAAATGATATTGCTAAATTAAGTACAAAAGGTTTTTTTTCAAAAGAGAAATTACAAAATATTAAAATTGCTCGTTCACCAAGAATTGGATATGTAAAACGCATAAAAATGCAGGACATAAAGATTCTCGTAAGGAAACAATTGCCTCAAACGTATGAGTCTATTAAGTGGACTGGTGCTGAACACATTCAAGTTCATGCCCGAGGAAGAACTATAGCCTTTGATGAATTAGTAAAACAGGCAAAAAATTATTTGATTACAGAATTAAATGATGATGAGCGTGAAGTTTTTGTGAATGTAACGGGCAAGAAAAAAAATATTAATTTACCATTTGGAAAAGTAAAATTTGAACCTCGACTCAACTCAGATTTTTTATCAAAAAGAATGTGTGTATGGCTTGATATTTACGTTGAAAAACAATTTTATCGATCAATACCTGTTTGGTTAAATGTTGAAATAACCGAGCCTGTTTATGTTGCAAAATATACGATGCAAGGGAAGAGTACAATTGTCCCCGCATTATTTGAAATAAAAAAACGTAATGTAACTGATTTTTCAGGCTTACATGTAAAGTTTAAAGATTTTAAATCTGTTTTATTATTGCAAAAAAAAATGGTTAAGAATGAAGTTCTGCTTGCAAAAAATGTAAAAAAAGTACCTGCTGTAATTGGTGGAAGAAAAGTGACTGTTGAAGTCATTGAGGGGAAGTTACGTTTAAAATTGCAAGGGGTTGCACAACAGGATGGTGAAATTGGAGACATAATGAAAATTAAGACGTTTCACAGTCAGGAAGTAATAAAGGCCAAAGTAATTGGTAGACAATTAGTTCAGGTTAATTAACAGAGCTATTGATAATGAGAAAAATTATGAAAAAAAATATTTTAATCCTATTGTTATTTGTATTCACAATGAGCCTGGCTCATGCAACAAGTATGTACAATGAAGAGGAATATCAGGCATTAGTCAGTGATCCAATTGCTATGAAGGTGGGTGATAGTATTACTGTTCTAATCTATGAAACCGCTTCTGCTTCTGCTTCAACCAGCGCTGATACGTCAAAAGAGACAGGTATTGCTGTTGGTGGAATTAATACTTTTGTGGACCCAGATAATCAAAGCTTTGATATTGAATCTACGTTTAATGGTGGTGGCGATTTAAGTCGAAGTGGGAAACTCCTGGCAAAAATTACAACAACTGTAATGGAAATTGCTGAAAATGGTGAAATGCTGATTCAAGGGCAACAAAATATTGAAATAAATGAAGACACACAAACAATTACTCTATCGGGTCGAATAAGAAAAGAGGATATTAGCTCTGATAATACAATCGTTTCTACACGTTTGTCTGATGCAAAGATTAAATATATTGCTGAAGGAACTCTGGCTGATCGACAAAAACCTGGACTCATTACAAGCTTCTTAAACTGGATTTATTGAAGTGAAAAATATGTACTCGAAATTTATTATATTTAATATTTCTGCCTTATTTGTATTTTTTTCACTGTATAACACTGTTTATGCAAAAAAAAATTCGGGAGTAAGGATTAAAGATATAAGCCGAATAGTTGGCGTGAGAGACAACTCTTTAATTGGATATGGTTTGGTCACTGGATTGTCTGGCACCGGAGATAGTACAAGGAGTAAGGCTACTGTTCAGTCGGTTAATAATTTATTGGATAAATTCGGTATTCATGTCAGTGCTAGACAAATTTATAGTCGAAATGTTGCGGCAGTTATGGTAGCAACTAGCTTGCCTCCTTATTCTCGAACTGGTGATAAATTGGATATTAATGTCACATCGATTGGAGATGCACGAAGTTTATTGGGTGGGACACTTTTATTGACCAACCTTAATGGTCCAGATGGGAATACGTATGCTTTGGCTCAGGGCCCCATTTCAATTGGTGGTTTTAAGTTTGATGTAAATGGCAATGTTGTTCAAAAGAATCATCCTACAGCAGGAACTATTCCTGCTGGTGCTACTGTGGAAAAAAGTGTCAGTACAAATGTTGTAAATAAATATGGTGAAGTCGAGATAAAACTTAATGAACCGGATAATACTACTGCTGATAGAATCTCAAAATCAATAAATAGAAAGTTAGGAAAAAATTATTCAAAAGCTATTGATGCAGGACGTGTTGTTATAAAACTTAATAAAAGGCATAAAGATAATGTCGTTGGCTTTTTGACTCAAATTGAGAATCTTAAAATTACACCTGACTATCGTTCAAAAGTGGTTGTTAATGAAAGAACCGGGACTGTGGTTTCAGGTGGTGATGTTAGCATTTCATCTGTAAGTGTTACACATGGTGAATTGAAATTAATTGTTGAAACAGATTATTCAGTCTCACAACCTTTCTTGGTGAGAAATACTTCTGATAGTGTAAGTACTGAAGTTATTGCAAATAGTACACTTGATGTAAATGAAGGTGGAACAACAAATATGTCATTCCCAGAAAATACAACAGTAGGTGATTTAGTTGCTGCGTTATATAAAGTTAAAGTGAGTAGTCGAGATATTATTTCAATTTTGCTTTCGATAAAGCGTGCTGGTGCCTTGCATGCGGAACTTATTATTCAATAGTATGAGACCTTTTTTTGTATTGAAAGAAAATTATTATTATTAAAACATTAAATTTTTAAAACAATGAACAGGCAGGAGAAGTGATGTCGATTTCATTAAGTGGACCAGTATCTAGTCTAGTAGAACTGGCATTAAATGCATCTGCAATGAGACATGATGTTATTGCAAACAATATTGCTAATGTGAATACACCTGGATATAAGCCACTTCAGGTCAATTTCGAAGAACAAATTAATCAGATGATGTCAGCGGAAATGATACATAATGATGATAATTTAGAAAATTTGATTTCTACAGTAACCCCTGAACTTATTGAACAGGACTATGCTTCAGGAACAAATCAACTTGATATTGAAATGGTTAATATGGCTAAAAATACCTTACATTATCAAACATTGCTTAAAGGTTTAAGCAGCTATGGTTCAATTACCAAGATGGCAATAAAAGAAGGTAAGAGCTAATGGATTATTTATCATCATTTGATATTAGTGCCTCAGGAATGACAGTAGAAAAGTTACAAATGGATATTATTTCATTGAACCTTGCTAATGCTAGAACCACACGTACTGCACGTGGTGGAACATATAAGCCGTTGACATTGATAACCAAAACCATTGAGCCTGATTTTAGTGAACATATAAATAAGACAATGACTTTGCAACAGTATCCAAGAGGAGTCGAAGTTGATGAAGTTGTTCCTATGAATGTAGCAGAAAAACTTTCATATGAGCCAGAGCATCCAGATGCGGATAAAAAAGGATTTGTTCATTATCCGGGAGTGGACTCAACAGCTGAAATGATTAATTTAATCAGGGCAACAAGAGCCTATGAAGCAAATGTGAGAGCATTAAATGCTGCAAAATTAATGGCTCAGAAAGCTTTGGAAATTGGTAGTTAAAACTAAAAAGTAATATAGGAAAGAAACTATGAATATTGAATCGCTTTCTTCTGTTGCAAGTGAAGCACTCACAACTAATGTGGGTTCAAAAATGCAAGAAGATGTTTCAGATGTAAGTTTTTCAAACATGATCACAGAATATTATAATGATGTAAATTCAAAAATTACTGAAGCTGATAATAATTTGCGTGATTATGCTGTTGGTGACAATACAAATATACATGAATTATTGATATCAATACAAAAAGCAAAGTCGACATTCGAACTGGGCCTTCAGGTACGTAATCGTTTACTTGAAGGATATCAGGAAGTCATGCGAATGCAGATGTAATATAAATAACTGGAAATTGATGTAACTATGATGTCTGAATTGGGTAAAAAATCCATTATTGGTTTTGTAATAGGAATAATTTTAATTACTGCGTTAACTATTGGTTTATTAGTTTGGAATTTTTCAAGTAAGAAAACAGTATTGTTTAACAATTTAAATGAAAAAGAAGCAGCAAACATTATTACTTCTCTTGAAGAAATGAAGGTTCCTTATAGCTTTGAAAATAATGGAACGACTCTTTTAGTGGACGAAGAAAATGCACAGGCTCTTAAAGTTAAGCTGGTAGGTTCTGGAATTCCTGTTAACTCTGGAAATGGTTTTGAATTGTTTGATGATGCAGATATTGGGATGACAGAATATAGTCAGAAAATAACGTATCTACGTGCGATGCAAGGAGAACTGGCACGTTCTGTGATGTCAATTGAGGGTATTAAATATGCAAGAGTGCATCTTGTATTGCCTGAAACCAGCTTGTTTAGACAAAAGAAACATGTTTCATCGGCTTCTGTGACTGTAATTCCTGAAGCTGGAGAAACTTTGGATTCTGCTCAAGTGGTGAGTATTCAACGTTTAATTGCATCATCCGCTCCTGGCATTGAGAAGAAGAATGTTACTGTTATTGATAATAATGGAGTAACTTTATCCAGTGTTTCTCCTTCTTCAAATGAGGAAAATATAACAGCCATATTATTGAAAAAGAAACAAAAAACTGAAGCGTATTTGCAAAATAAAGTTAACGTTATTCTTAATAAAACATTTGGTATTAATAATTCAGTTGCAATTGTTTCAGTTGAATTTGACTTAAATAAAGTTCATCGCAAGGAAGAAATTATTCTGCCTAATGAATCTCCAGATGTTGGAGTAATTCGTAAGCGTGAAACAAAGACTAATTCTTCAAAAAAATACAAGAAAGGAAGTTCTCCATCAACCATAGAAATGGACTATCAATTAAGCCGGCGTACTGAGGAAGTTGTTAGTATTCCTGGTGCAGTTCGTCGCATTCAACTTGGAATTCTTGTGCCAGAAAATACCGATAAAGAACGTGTTAAACATCTTAAAGAAGTCATAGCAATGGCGGTTGGACTTGATGCTGTGCGTGGAGATAATATCGCGATTTATCCAATGAAAAATGATAAAATTATCAAAGTGATAACTGATAAATCAGAAGAAAAAGATGAAGAAAGCCTTCAATCTTTGAGTGAATTGAAGACAAAGGAATCTGATATTGATTTGCCTATAAATAACTCTCAAAAGTTAATTGCAATGGAGCCTATTGTTGAAAATCCATTTTCTAACAAAATGGTGATTTATGTTATTTCTGCTCTGATCGTATTGTTTATCCTAACTCTTATTATATTGATTATTGCAATCAATCGAAAAAAAGAAAACAAGCTTCAAAATTTATCAAATCATGAACGAGATCAATTATTAATTGAACTTAAACAGTGGCTTAATAAAGAGGCAATTTGATGTGTCTATAGTAAATAAGAAAAAAGTTGCCTTATCTGTATTTTTTTTAAATGATAAAGATCGAGAGTGGGTGTATTCCAGATTATCTGAAGATGAAGTTAAAAAGCTGAATCAATCTCTTGATGAATTAAATGAACTTGGCATATCTCGAGATGCCAATGTTAAAGAATTAATATTTAAACATAATAATATTGAATTCGATGATGAGTTTTATGTTGTTTTGAAAAAAGTGATTGATAAAAAAATAGATGCTTTATTTGATTTTTTGATTAATGAATCTTCAATGTGTCTGTTGTTTTTACAATATAAGTATCCTGCATTATTTAATTATGAGTTTAAAAATAATTTATCACGAAAGCAACAAAAACAGCTTAAAAAGCATATGCTACAGTCCCAACTTTCTTTAACTGACAGAGCAGAGAAAGCTCTTGAAAATATACTTAAAGCTAAGATTTTTCAACTGTCTGAAAATTCAAAAATTAATGAGCAAAAATTTAATGATGTACTGTTAGATTTATCAACTGATAAGTCGATTATGGAGTATAAATAATGACGGACAAAAGTGTGTTAAGAACTCCTGTTTTGTCACATAGTCGGATACTCTTGAATTCTGGAAAACAGGATTCAGAGACATCAATTGTTCAAAATGAATTGAATTCAGGTGTTTTTTCTGATGTAGACACTATTAATGAAAATGATGTTGAACAGAAGTGTAAAGAATACACCGAAAAGCTTATTGAACTAGAAAAACTTAGAAAAGATTTAGACTCTCAAATTACCAGAGTTAATGAACAGGAAGAAAAACTTCAGAATGAAAGAAAAATACTTGAAGAAGAAAAAGAAAATTATTCTGAATTGATTAGAAATAATATTACAAAAACAATTGAGAATAAACTCGAAGAAAAATATAAGGAAAAGAATAAACAATTATTATTGCTTCTAGATTCAATTACTGAATGTAAAGCCAGGGAAATTAATGATTTTGAAGATGAACTTATTACTTTAGTTTATGAAGGAGTTAGTAAAATTATTGGTCAGTCCATGACAAATGAAGATATTGTTAAGTCAGTTGTACAGGAGGTCATTACTCTTGCACAAGATCGAATGCATATGATTTTGAAAGTGTCACCAATAGATTATGACATAATACAAGCTGCAAAGGATACATTGAATCAAGGCTTAAGTCATAGACTACAAATAATTTCAGATGAATTGATCCAATATGGTGGTTGTATCCTCACAACTGATGCAGGTTCTATAGATGGAAGACTTGAGCAACAAATGAAATCTTTACTCAAGATATTACTTGAAACAAGATATTGTAATAATCTTAAAGATAGCTAATTATGCGCTTAATTTCATATAAAAAAGCATTACAGAATTCTGAGCTGGTTAAGAAGTCTGGAAAAGTGACACAAATATTTGGCCTGACGGTTGAATCAAATGGCCCTGATGCTTTTCTGGGTGAACTGTGTGAAATTAAGTATCAGCGTAACCAGAAAGTGAATGCAGAGGTTGTGGCTATTAAAAATGGTCTTGTCTATTTAATGCCATATTCCGACTTAATGGGCATCTATCTTGGTAGTGAAGTCAATGCAACAGGTTTTCCTGTAACAGTATCTGTGGGAGATGGTTTATTGGGTAGGGTCATTAATGCTTTTGGAGCTCCTCTTGATGAATTAGGTGCTTTAAAAAATGTTAATGAAAAGTATCCTCTGTATTCTAAACCATTAAATCCTTTGAAGCGTGCCAGAATTGAACATGTTATGGAGTCAGGTGTTAAATCAATAGATTCGTTATTAACTTTAGGAAAAGGGCAGAGGGTCGGAATTTTTGCGGGAAGTGGTGTTGGAAAAAGTACCTTACTTGGGATGATTGCTCGTCATATGAAAGCTGATGTAAATGTGATTGCACTGGTTGGTGAACGTGGAAGGGAAGTAAAAGAATTTATTGAAAAAAGTCTTGGAGATGAAGGATTAAAAAAATCAATTGTTATTGTTGCGACATCTGATGAGACTGCTTTAACAAGAACTCATGCAGCATTATCAGCCACAGCAATTGCTGAATATTTTCGTGATCAGGGCAAAGATGTAATGTTGATTATGGATTCTGTGACTCGTTATGCGATGGCATTACGTGAAATCGGATTAGCTGTAGGAGAACCTCCAACGGCTAGAGGTTATACTCCATCGGTTTTTGCATCATTACCAAAACTTATTGAACGTTGTGGTTCTTCTGATTCGGGAGGCTCCATTACAGCTCTTTATACGGTGTTAGTCGAAGGTGATGATCATAATGATCCAATTTCAGACAGTTTACGGGCAATTCTTGATGGCCATTTTGTTTTAAGCCGTGATATAGCAAATCAGGGACAATATCCTGCAGTAGATATTTTGCAGAGTAATAGCCGTTTAATGAATGATCTTATTGATTCTGAGGATATGGCGTTAGCAAATGAATTTACACGTTATGTCAATATATATGAAAAGTCTCGTAATATGATTGAGCTTGGAGCTTATAAGTCAGGTTCTAATCCTGAACTTGATAAGGTACTAAAAAAACTTCCAGATATAAAATCATTTCTGTCTCAAAATGTAGAAGATAGTATCAGTAGAAATGAGGCAATGAAAAGTATAAAAAGGATTATAAATGGATAATGAAATCAATAAGCTAAAAAAAGAAATTAATATAATTCGACCATTAATCTCAAAAAATAAAATCCAGCTTGATGAGATGAAAGGGGAGTTGGATGAAAAAATAAATGGGCTTAAAAAATCTCAAACCTACCATGAAGAAGTTGAGCTAAAAAAATCACAATTGATGAATCAAATACAGATGGATACAGAAATGGACTGTCAATTAAATCTAATTGATATGAATAATGCTCGATATTATTTTTCATCACTGGATGATGAACTTAAAGAGGCACATAGGCTTATAGAGCATAAAGAAGCATCGGTAGAGTTGTTGCGACAGGACATCAATACACATCAATTAAATATAAATAATTTAGAGCAATATAATAAAAAGAAGGGAAAGTCCCTGCTGTTAGAACAAGAAAAACAGAACATGAAAATATTGGATGATTTATGGATGCATAAATTATCGATGGAAAAAAATCATGAGTGAAATAAATTCATCTAATCTTTTATTTTTAGATAAAAATCTGCAGCAGAAAGATAGTTCATTTAATCAGAAGCAGGGGTGGTTAAATGAACTTGAAAAAGCTCAAAAATTGATTTCTGATTCAGATAAATTTTCACAATCAAAAAAAGAAGCTGTTGAGCAGGAAAAAAATTTAAATTCAGTTGATATAAAAGATTCTTCAATTGTTTTGAAGAAATCTGACTTTTCCAGAGACATTACTCGAACGGAAACACATTTTATCTCTGATTCTTTTGCATCACCTAACTTTATGAACTCTAATGAAAGCCTTAGAACTCATAAACAAGTGCTTTTACAGCAAAGTGAATTGATGCCAAATTCTAATAAAATGTTGAATAATGAGCTTGTTCAAAATAAGCAAATTTTAAGAAAGCAAAATTTAGAAAATTTAATGAGTCGTTTAAGTTCAGAATATAAAATACAAAGTCTAAACTTTGTCCTTGAAAAGTCTGGTGTAAAAATATTGTTTAGAGATTACAGAATGGAAAATAAGGATATTAATAAAATGATTGAGCGCATAAAAAAAAGTATTTCTAAATTAGGAGTACCTATTACCAACGTGTTGGTTAATGGAAATATATATACTAAAGCAGATGTTTTATAAATTTTGACTATTAGGACGTAGCTAATGATAGATAGTATTGGTGCAAGCAGTTTACCACAATCGCAACAGTTTGATTCGACAAGTAATCAGGTTCAACTAGGACAAGAAGAATTTTTGGAAATTTTAATGACGCAATTAACATTCCAGGATCCCTTGAAGCCTATGGATAATCAGGAATTTATTGCCCAGATGGCACAGTTTACTAACCTTGAACAAACAAGACAATTATCTGAAAATTCTGAAACATTGTTAACAGTTCAATCATCTAATCAAGCAATAGAGCTTATTGGAAAAGAAGTTACAGTTTCTGCGGATACAGAGACTGGTACTGCTGTAGGCACCGTAACAACAGTGAGTTTTAATCAGGGTGTTCCTGTATTGAGTTTAAAACTTGCCGATGATGAGCCTCTCATCAATGTACGCCTGGCAGACGTACAATCTATTCGACAATAAAATGTACGTGAGGAGATTAACATGATAGGTTCAATTTTCAATGGTATGTCAGGACTTTTGGCGTTTTCGAAAGGGTTGAGTACTATTAGTTCTAATGTTTCAAATATGAATACTCCAGGTTATAAAAGCTCTGAGTTGCAATTTCTAGATGTTTTTTATCGTTCGAATTACTCCTCTCTTCAAAATGGTAATGTTTCTTTTTCTCAGACTGGTAATGGTGTAGAAACAGGATCTACAACAACCAATTTTAATCAGGGTGAGTTGAGAGCGACTGGCAATGAATTAGATGTAGCTGTTGATGGAGATGGCTTCATTGTTTTGAGAAAAGATAATGAAAATCTGTACACACGTGCTGGGCAATTTGAGTTTGATGAGCATGGTTTTCTGGTATCAAGAATTAATGGTGCCAGAGTTGCTGCATTGACTGAATCTGGTAAGTTATATGATATCAATCGAAATGATTTTTCCAGGCATGAACAGTTACCAACGTCTTATATTCAACTAGCAGGAATATTGGATACAAGTAAACATACTGGAACCATTAGTGATCCCGAGGATGCAGATGTTGTACAGGAAGATATTAAAGTTTTTGATGCATTAGGAAAAGAACGAACCTTAAAACTTGAATTTGAACTTACAAATAATACGGGCGGAAGTGAATGGCAAATTAATGTTTTAGAAGGTAGTACAAGTCTTGCCATAGGAACAGTAAAGTTTGATCTCTCAGGTAATCCCGTAGATGGACAGAATACTATGCAATTCATTATCAAATCAGATAATGATGCAAAAACAGAGATTAGTATTCGTATGGAAGATCCTGTAACAGAATCTAAGGTGCAATCTCTTAGTGGCGGTGATAGCTTAAGTGTGTCTGATGTTGATGGTTATGGTGCAGGTGCATTATTAAATAATGCAACTAGCATTGATGAAAAGGGTTATTTGAATTCTTCTTATTCTAATGGACAGAGCATTAAACATGCACGACTTGCATTAGCAAGTTTTTTACAACTGCATGAATTAGAACAAAGCACATCCGGAATGTTTATTGCAAATAATATTTATCCAACTCTAGGGCATGCTAATGATGATGGTTTGGGAAAGTTTTCTTCTCGTACTATTGAATTGTCTAATGTTGAATTAACCCAACAATTTGGTGATTTGATCATTGTTCAACGAGGTTATCAAGCATCTTCTCAAGTGTTAACTGTGTCTAATGAAATGTTACAACAGTTAATTGAGATGAGAGGAAGAGGTTAGTGATTAGACCTTTTAAAATTTATAGTAAATCAGAGATGGAAAATATTAAAAACAAGCTTTTTGATATTTTTCAAACATGGGTTGATGATTGGATTTACAATAATGATCAGGCGAGACGACTAAACTTTGAAATCGAGATTGATAAAAAGTTTAATTATGAAGAACAAAACTCACAATGCTATGTTTGTCAGACTGAATTATTCTCAAGCTATCTTATTACAAATGATAAAGTGTTAAATGAATTATTGTTCTATATCACGAATATTGATGAAACAGTTAATTCCATTGCTCAATCAGATGTTTCTTTGTCAATTGTTATTGAGAGCTTAGCTGAGCTATTAAATAACCTTTGTTATTGTGAAAGGTCTAATGATGCTAAACTTGTTTTAGATAAGATTTCTTCAAGAAAACAACCTGAAAAAAATTCTGGTGAAATTTTTGTTTCAATAAAAATGATTAATGGAACCATTAATCTTATTCTTCCTTATGAAGGAATTCGTAATCTATTTATTTCCGACCATTCGAGAACTGTATTTTCTAAGTCTCTTAGTTCAAGAAATAATTGTCGTATTTATGACAAACTTAAATTGAGTTTGTCCGTAGGTTGCGCTGAACTTGAATACAATAATGTTGCTAATTTAGCAGTTGGTGATGTAATTAGGCTTGAAAGTAAAATTGAAGATCCACTTACCATCTATACAGACGATGCTTATGTCTGTGATGCATATTTGGGTAAAAAGAACAATAAAAAGGCTGCAAAAGTCATTCTTAGTAAGTAGGTAAATTATGACCGTAAGTAATATTGAATATCAAGAGTTAGAAGAATCTAATGATACTACTCAGACACTGGGTAAACGAATGGATTTAATTAAAAATGTTAAAGTGACCTTATCTGTTTATATTGGTGATTGTGAACTCAATGTCTCTGAATTGTTTGATTTGTCAAATGGTAGTGTTATTAGCCTTGATAGAGATTTAGGAGCTCCAGTTGATGTCAAATATGATGGCAATGTTATTGCTCGTGGAGAACTTGTTGCTGTTGATGATAATTTTGGTGTTCGGATCACTGATATTGAAGATATAAAAAAATGAAAGTTTTTTTTCGTGTTTTTCTTATTACCATTTTTTTATTTGGAACTATTGTCGTTTTTGCTAATGAAGAGAATGTGGTAAAGAACAGCTCTGAAATTCCTTACAAACAAGATAAATCTCTTTTGGTTAAAACTGGTGCTACTATTTCTGTTTTTATTGTGGTTTTGATTTTATCTGGTTTATTATTGTTTTATCTGAATAAAAAAAAAATACTAAATCTCTCTCCCGAATCAGGAGAGCGAAACATCAATGTGCTGGAAAGTAAACGTCTAAATAGCAAAACTATTATCTATTTAGTTGAAGTAAAAGGCAAGGAAGTGTTGCTAATACAAACCGGTAATTCGGTTGATACTATTCGTCTTGATTCTACACATGACGAAAACGAGTTGTAATTAATATCATGTTTAAAAATCAATCTCTTTTTTTTATCATAATAATATTTTTTATATTGGTGTTCCCTGAATCGGCTTTATCTAATGAAACAGGTTTCCCTGGGGTAGAAATTAATTTTGTTGATGAGAAGCAGGAACCTGAAAAAGTCGCAAATGCTTTAAAAATTATCCTTGGTTTAACAATCTTAAGTATTGCACCAGCAATAATGATTGTAATGACCTCATTTACTAGAATAATTGTTGTATTGGCAATGTTGCGACATGCATTTGGTATGCAACAAACGCCACCTAATACTGTTTTAATAAGTCTTGCACTTTTTTTGACTTTATTTAATATGACTCCCGTTCTGGAGAAGATTAATTCTGAATCCTTTCAGCCATTTATTGCTAATGAACTTAGTACTCAAGATGCTTTTAACAAGGGAATGGAGCCCTTAAGAGACTTTATGATAAGGCAAACACGAGAAAATGACATTGCTCTGATGATAGAACTTTCAGACTCAGATATGCCAGCAAATTCTCAAGATATTAAAACGGTTCATTTAATACCTGCATTCATGATCAGTGAGCTGAAAACTGCTTTTCAAATTGGTTTTGTTATTTTTTTACCTTTCCTGATTGTTGATCTTGTTATTGCAAGTATTCTGATGTCAATGGGAATGTTAATGGTACCTCCTATGATGATATCCCTACCGATTAAGATACTAATGTTTGTTTTAATTGATGGGTGGAATATTGTTATTGACTCCTTAATGTCAAGTTTTAATTAGGAGTGTTAACTTGGATGATTTACTGTCGAAGGAGCTTGATGAAGACGAGTCATTGCTATGGGAGAACTATAACGCCAGTAGAAATGATGAAGATAGAAATAAAATTGTTACGTTATATCTGAAACAGACCAAGATAATTGCAGCAACATTGTATAAGAAAAGATATAACAATCAGATAGATTTTTCTGACTATTACCATTTTGCAATAATAGGACTTATACAATCAATTGAGAGGTTTGATCTTTCACGGCGATTCAAGTTTATGTCATATGCTCAAAATCGTATCAGAGGCTCAATTTTGAATGGAATCAGTTCTATGACTGAAGATATTTGCCAATCGTCTAAATATAAAAATGTTTATCAAGAACGGCTTTTGACAATAAGGGATGCAAACCATGATCATAATGGTGATCTTTTTGATGAAATGATTGATCTGTCTATTGGTTTATCCATCGGTATGTTTTTGGAAAGTGAAACAGATTTTAGCAATAATTCAATCTATAGTTACAATGAAATTGCAGAATTAAAAGGAATATTAGAGTATTATGTTGAACTATTGGCTGATGATGAAAAAATAATTATTAGATATCATTATTTCTACGGTATGACATTTAAAACTATAGCGGAAATATTGAATTTATCATTTTCTAGAATCGCTCAACTTCATCATAAGGCATTATCTGAAATTAGAAGTCAAATAGAAGCAATATTCGATAGAAATTTTTAAAATTGATGATGTTTCATGGCTAAAATTATAAAACCTCTATTATAAAATGTGTTATATAACACATTTTATTTTTTGTGATAATGGTGCAGTAAAAAAGAGTGAGAAATTCAATATTACTTTTCAACTAATAAGTCGTAAATTGTAATATTTTTCTTTTGAAGGTTTGCTCGTGGACTTATGTTAAAAAATCACTCAAAGATTATTAGTTGTTTTATTTGTATTAAATTCCTGGCATCCATGGCAATATTCGTTGTAACCAATTCGTTCATATTCTGCAATGACCTGAGCACCAAATAATAAAATAATAGCACCTACCTCAAGGAATAATAAAATGATAATAGCAGAAGTCAATGAGCCATAAACAACATTGACCATAGAAAGTGTTGAGAAGTACCAAACTAAAACATGGCGTGCAATTTCCCATAAAAATGTGGCACTGATACTACCAATCAGTGCATGTTTAAAACTTAATTTTCCAACAGGCATAACCATGTAAATTGAAGTCAACATTAGTATAAGACCAATAATACCAAGACTATAAAAAATTGTTTTTGTTACTCCATTAAGAGTCCAGTTCCAGTAGATGATTGAGATTGTTTCACCTTCCCAGACCTGTAATATTCCACTGACTGTTGTGATCATTAAGACTCCAATACCCAGAACAATAATGTAGCAATAGGGAATAATTGCTGAAATTAAAAAATGTCTACGATGAATTTTGACTCGATGAAAAAAAATTATGGACATTGTATTTTCCAAAACGGTAAAAGTCATGGAGCTGAAAAATAGTAGAATAAGTAATAAAAGCCAACCAATATGTTTTTGAGTCGTAAAACGTGTTATTTGTTCAATAAAGATGGATGCCTGTCCAGGAAATACCAGATTAATATACTCACTGGTAATTTGTAATAATTGAGCAGGTTCAACAATATAGGAAAGGCCAATTAGTATTAAAGAAAACAAAGGAATAATGGAAAGTAATGTATAATAAGCAACAGCACCTGAAAGTAACAAACCTTGATTAGCCTGAAAACTTTTTATCACTTGCTTAAGAAAACAAAATGGGTTTTGTAAAATCTTTTTTCCTGGACTATGCCATTTTCTTATCATTGCATGAAAAACTCTTTTTTATTGTTTATCGTATTTTGGTTCATTCCATTGAGTATTATTAATAAAATGTCCACAGATGAAGTATAGTTAAAGTTGATACTATGCTGCATTCTTTATTGAAATCAATAAGATTAAAAATGATGGCTTATATTTGTTGTATTCAATTTAACTGAAGCTGTAAAAAACAATTAACTTAACGGAATATTAAAAATGATGTAGTATGCACTCATAGGTAAGATCTTTAGGAATTGAATTGAAGCCCCATAAATGATCAAATAGTTGTTTCTGACGCAATTATTATGATATCCAAAGGCTTCAAATGA
>JAPHSW010000139.1 GCA_026196615.1 Gammaproteobacteria bacterium
TGCCATTGGCATTGGTTTCCTGTAATAGATTACCGGCGGCATCATAACTATTATAAGTGGTCAGCCCTGTATCAGGACTGTTAAGTGTTTTTAGATTGCTCAGACCATCATAGGTGTAGGTGGTGGTTTTATTTCTGGGATCAGTAACGCTATTTATATTGCCGCCATTATCATAAGTAAAAGCAGTGGTGCCAGCTTTGGCATCTAAAGTACTTTTTAGTCGATTTAATGCATCAAACGCCTGAGTAGTTGGATTAGTTCTAGCATCGGTTTGATTACTATTATTTCCATTTAAATCATAGCCAAATTCAGTGGTCTGAGTTTCAGCACCAATACTTTGAAACAGTTGACCTAATTCATTATAAATTGCATTTTGTTTTTGTGAAATACTATTATTGCTAGCATGAATGGTTTCAGAAAGAATATTTCCCATTGAATCTGGTTCATAGACAATGTAATCACCCTGACTGTCAGTCACTCGAGTTACACGCCTTCCATCATCATAGGTGTAGGTGAGTATTTCTCCTCCTGGTACAGAGATCGTCTTAATATCTCCCGAGGCGGTGTAAGTATAAAGAGTCTTACGACCATTTGCTTCAGTCTCACCATCAGGGAAAGCACTAGTTTGTTCTAATCGACCACGGACATCGTATTGAAATGTAGTATGCAGATTATTGCTGTTAAGCATTTCCAAAGGACGTCCACTGCTATCATGGCTAAGAATTTGGCTGCTATGACCCAGAGCATTTGTAATCCACGTTAGGTTTCCTTCTGAGTCATAATCAAGAGTAGTAAGATCTGTCACATCAATGCGAGGGCCATCAATTGTGTGCAATAAGCCTTGTTTGGGAGCAGAATCATAATATGTGTAACTAGTAACCTGGGTTGCAGCTGAAGCCGAATTAAACATAGAAAGCGTGGCGATAGATGCAATCAGAATTAAAGAAAATGAATGCAATGCTACCCTGATATTATTTTTTATCATGATACTAGAACACCATGGAAAAATACTCAAATCTCTAAAAATTACACTTAAATGGTTACCCATAATATTGATCTTCTTTGCTTTTTAATAATTAATTACTATCACCATGGCATTTTTATCTAACCAATAGTTCTATAGTAAAGCTACATTTTTTATATTGATAACACTCTTTATTTCTTGATCAGGATAGAATCATTAGCTTCATAATGGAAAAAAGGTGCTGTAATCCCACAAACAGTATAAACACGATTACTTATGATATTAACTTCAACTTGTGCACCAGTAGAAAATGCTGACAAGGCGGTAGAATGGATAGCAGATGAAGAACGGGCATCTGGTGTCGTACTATAGAAATGTATAAATGAACCAAACCAGTTTCCATCTGATAATTTAAACAATCCTAATTTACCCCATCCCGGATTTCGTGTCTCACCAACATGACCAGTACAGACCATTACTTCCTGAACAGTTCCGGAACCCTGTGCTGCTGAAAAAACTGATTGATGCATAAAAACACTTATTAACAGTGATATCAATAATAGTATTTTTTTCATTATCATTCCTTTTACATTTAAAATTAATAATTTTTTTGTGGATCAATTTAATTGATTGATAAAATCTCTTTGGTAAAAAATAAAGTCTTATCTTTAATAATCAGTTGTCATTGATTTCAACTGTCCATTAGGATGATAATCGTAAAATACTTGTTTATCTGGATAAGTAATACTCTCTGGTAGTCGCCAAACTGAATGCCATGTTGTTGTCGTAATCTTTTCTTCTGGTGTCCCTTCTGCTTCCGTCTGTTGAATTAACAAGCCTCTACTATTGTATTGATAACGAGTTAATACTCCTTTGTAATCTTGCATTGTTTCAACAAAACCATTTGGGTTATATGTATAGTTTCGTGTTTTTGAAATATTTTGATTACCATCATAATATTCCAAAGTGACAGTTTTTGGTTTTCTTATTTCATGATGTGTTTCAAAAGTAAATGTTTCGGTGTGTCCTAATGCGTTTAATACTGTAGTTGTTCCATCAGCATTATAGGTAATATCAACCTGTTCAATATCTGTACCATGCTTGCTTAATATAGCTTTACCATCTGCTTGATATTCCCAGGTGGCATAGCGAATATTGTTTTCATCAATAATACCTGTTAGATGATTTGGATAAAGGCTATCTTCATAAAGATAATTTTTTGTTGGATTATCACTATCATCAAGAGGTGTTGCATCAGGATAGATAACACGGATCAAATTATTATTAAGATCATATTGATATTTAATTTGTGTATTATCAGGAGTTGTCAGAATAGACAGACGATTTTCTGTATCGTATGTTAATGTAAGAGTACGACCAAATGGTCCTGTGATTGTTTCCAGTAAGCCATTACTATAAACAAAGCTTGTGATTTTACCATCTCTTGAAGTGATCTGTAGCAATTGCCCCTGACTATTATATAGTTCTACCGCATCTGAGGTGGTGGTATATTCCCAATTGCTACCATCAGCTTTAAGTTGGTTTAACACATCGGGGTCACTAATCCATACTCCTGTATCCTCTGTATATGTTAATGCTTTACTATCACCACGTAATGCAGTAATTTCAGAGCTTGTCACATTAAGCGATGGGCTGTAGTTATGACTCCATTGTTTTCCTAAAGTAGTATTGATATTAAATAAACTATTGTAGTATCGAACAAACCGAATAGTCGGTGATGTATAATCAACTTCAACCTGGAATTTATTTCCCGTGGATATATCACACGGGTTACCTCGATACTTCCCGCCGCAGTCTTCATTCTCTCCCGCCGCTTTTTGAGTAGTCTCAGCTTGTAATAGACCAGTCGCTAAATTCAACTCATATCCATCAGGAATATCGAAGGAGACGGATGTTACTGAGTTTAGATAATTGAGAAAGTATTGAGTAGGATTAGACTGCTCACTAAATGCAGAATTACATGATTGAACACCAGTAGCCTGAGAGTTTGCATCAATATCTGAACGATATATCATAGTGAGATTTTCAAAAAGAGAGCTTCTTAATGCTCCCAAAGAAGCGTGCCCTTTACATGATTCATAAGGGCTTTGATAATACGGAGGTCTTGGTGCCTTATCAAGATTATAGGAGTACCAAAATGTTTTACAATTTTGACCACTTTCACAACGTTGAGGCTGATTTTCAGATACGCATCCCTGAATATTCGAGTTATAATATTCTCCAGTATCACAGCTTACACCACTGCGTTGTATATTTAACTGCAGTTGAAAATTTTGTATTGAACCATCTGTTTTTAAAATACCTGCTGCATCAGCATTACATTGTATTTTATCTGCAGCAGCTAATATCATGTCACTATTTCCTACAAATGTCGCATTATAAATATTAGTATATTGAGATTCTTGAAGCTTTTTATTAGCAATAAGCTGGCAAGCTAATTCACCACTTTTTGCATTCCCTATATCCAGACTCGTCTCATCACTTAACCAGGAATAGGAATTATCATTAATACATCCACCTGTATTATGATCCATTGTTGTACCAGAAGTGCAAAGTCCATCATTCATCCAGACAAGTGCTTCTAGAAGTGCTATACCAGTGCTATTTGAATTTTCTGTATAGGCATCAATATCACATCCAAAAGCAATCCCTGACGAAGATAATTTATACGCATGATCTGAAGGAAATGTTCGTAAGATAGTACTACTGGTTAAATTTTCACCTGTCGAGTCAATGATCTTTTCTGCATAGGCTTCACAGGCCTCTTCCAACGAACTAAATCCTGGTGTAACAGTTCCGGTAGGAATAATTAAATCAAAGAATGAAAAATTAGCAGCATAAGCAGTGCCGTAAGAATTTATTATTAACAGAATACTGACAACAAGTCGCTTCATTTTTTATCTCTATTTTTATATTTAGAATTAAGTTCATAAAATATATCCATACTATTATTTTATGAACACTCCTGTCCCTATAGATTTTTAATAACTCACTTTATCAATAAGAAAATAACTTTATTTAAATAATCTTTTATTCATATTAGTAGAACTTAACACGGGTGTTATTTTTATCTAGATAATGTTAACGAAATACATTATTTTTTTATAGGGTATTTATTACGCTTCAAATGTAGGAGTAAACTGACATTGCATTTAATTTAACGTAGTGTCAGTTAATATTTATTTGTTTCATCTCTTATAAACTAATGAATTTCAATATATTAGATATTAAGAGTAAGGAAAAAATTCATATATTTAGTTTTTAAAAATAGCTGAATTCAATGAATAATTTTGCTTCAGTGTATTGATAGAATATCAAGGTTGTTATTTTTTTGTGATAGACATCACAAAACTTATTTTTATAAAAAGGTTTATCTATATCAAATTGACAAGAAACGAAGAAAAAATTGAATTTCAGTATCTGAAATGATACTCATTTTAGTGATTAAAAAATAACAGAAGAAGTGACACTCAATATTATATTTAGCTTTCAAATGACAGAAAATATTGTATTGAACTTGTAATGATATAACTAAATTTGTCTTGTCATTTCATTTAAAGTGAATACCTCAACGGCATCATCTGTTGCACTCATATAATCCAGCAAGTGCTGAGCCTCCATATGTGCTTGCCACAACTCACGAGATTTCCAATTCTCATAAAACATAAAATGTGCTGGATTGTCATTATCCTGATGCAAATCGTATTGCAAGCAACCTTCTTCAGAACGGGTAATATTAATCAGCTTTTCAAGCTCCATTTTAACCAAGCCTACTTTGTCAGCTTTTGCAGTGATATTCGCAACAATAGTTAATTCAGTCATATTTATTCCTACTTCAATTACTTTTACTGATGAGAAATATTTTAGAATTCATTAGACACAAACTCTGCCAATTTTCTTGATATTTTTTTTCAGGGTAAGAAAGAAAAGATTTCATCTTCTGGTAATCGTGATTTTGGTAAAACTGCATTAAAGTCACCCTCTTTACGATACCCTAAAGCAATAGCTGCCACAGAAGTAAAACCTTTGTCACGCAGGCCAAATTCTTCATCAAGTTTATTTTGGTCAATACCTTCAATAGGTAGGGCATCAAGACCCAGTGCAGCTGCACCTAATAATACAGTACCCATATTTAGATAAACCTGTTTCTCCATCCAATGCTGCACATCTTTTAGATCATAGCGATGTAGATTGACAAACATTGTACGCCCTCCATGAACCATATCTTTGAAAGTTGGTTCGGCATAACGTCCATCTTTGTCCTCAGTTTCCAGTAGGTGAAGCATGTATTCTTCATCTATCTGATTTCTAGAACAAAACAATATGACATGAGAAGCATCCAAAATTTTAGCTTCGTTAAAACTATATGTATCTTGTGTACCTTTGCTGATACGTTTTTTAGCCTCATCTGATTCTGCAATAATAAAGTGCCATGGTTGGGAGTTAACACTGGAAGGGCTATAGCGCAATAATGTTTTTATTTGCTCAAAAAGTTCAGCTGGGATCTTTTTTTCAGCGTCAAATTCTTTGGTGGAATAACGGCTTTTGACAATTTCACTTATATTCATTTGATAGGTTCTCTAATCGTATAACTATTCATTTGAGTATTAATCAAAAATAAATAACATAATAATTATTTATACATTGTGTAAAAGTTTGGCGAACATACTCAAACCAACTTGTCAGATTGACATATAATCTAAATTATTTATTTGTTTATATCTTCTTGAGTAATACTTTTTTCTATTTTTTCGGGCCATTCTCCCATAGGAAAAGGCTGTTCTTCTGAGTTGTATGTTAAAAACATAATAACTTGATAGTGGTATACGCTCAAACTTTCTCCAAACTTAAGCAATTTTTGATTCTTTTCTGTAGTAAAAAGCACATTTAAAAACTGAAAAACTATCACTACAAAGGCAACAAACTTTGCCACCCCCAATAAAAATAAAAATATTAGCATATATAGCCCACGAAGCCATACAGATTTATCTTTATAATTTTTTGCTTCTTCATTCATTGTATTCTATCCATTGTTTTTAAAATGATGAGAATTTCTATTCTGATTTTAAACTTTATTTTTTTATGCTACTCGATATCTCATTGCCTTAATGATGTGCAAAGCAATTATCACAAATAGCATACCATTACTTATATGATTTATACCATCATGAATTATGAGTTTCTTAAGAAAAAATATCCTTATTGACTAAGATATTTTTAAGTAAGTAGTAAAAGATTTTAAAACAATGGGAAAATGGTGGGCCCGGACAGACTCGAACTGTCGACCTGCCGATTATGAGTCGGATGCTCTAACCAACTGAGCTACGGGCCCTTATAGAGGGGTAAAAAATAATATTCTTGTGAAGAAGAGACTTCTCAAGAAGCAGGCATTATAAAGGGTTATTTATAATATGACCAGCCTCTAGAGGGAAATACACTGACTATTATGATAGTCAGTGTTTAGTCTTCACGCATAAAGCTGCGTAACATTTCAGAGCGGGTTGGATGACGCAGTTTGCGTAATGCCTTAGCTTCAATCTGACGAATACGTTCACGGGTTACATCAAATTGCTTGCCCACCTCTTCCAGAGTATGATCAGTATTCATATCAATACCAAAACGCATTCTTAGTACTTTAGATTCTCTTGCAGTAAGACCTTCTAAAATATTTCTTGTTGCACTTTTCAGGCCTGTTGTATTGGCTGTTTCTGATGGCGACTGAATATTTTGATCTTCAATAAAATCACCTAAATGCGAATCTTCATCATCACCAATAGGTGTTTCCATTGATATAGGTTCTTTGGCTATTTTCAACACTTTTCGAACTTTATCTTCCGGCATTTCCATTTTTTCAGCCAACTCTTCAGGGGTCGCTTCACGCCCTTTTTCTTGTAAAAGTTGTCTGGAAACACGATTTAACTTATTAATTGTTTCAATCATGTGTACAGGAATACGGATGGTACGTGCCTGATCCGCAATAGAGCGGGTAATTGCCTGACGAATCCACCATGTTGCATAAGTCGAAAATTTATATCCGCGACGGTATTCAAACTTATCAACGGCTTTCATAAGACCGATGTTACCTTCTTGAATCAGATCCAGGAACTGCAAGCCACGATTTGTATATTTTTTCGCAATAGAAATAACCAAACGTAAATTGGCTTCAACCATTTCTTTTTTAGCACGACGTGCTTTTGCTTCACCAATAGACATTTTTCTATTAATGTCTTTTATTCCAGAGATACTCATGTGGCATTCAGCTGCAATTGCAACCAGTTTTCTCTGAGCTTTACGAATTTCATCTGCGTGTTCTTGCAACACTTCTGAATATGAATCACCTTTCTCAATATGAGCATCTAACCAGGTTAAATCCGTTTCATTGTATGGGAAAGAAGTAATAAATTCTTTTCTAGGCATGTGAGCTTTTTCAACACAGGCGGTCAGAATCACTTTTTCATGCGTACGAATACGTTCAATTAAATCACGCAAGCCAAAAACCATGCGATCATTTAATTTATGAGTACGCTTTAATTTCATGAAGGCTTCAGCCATTTCTTCCCGTAGTGATTTACACTTGTCACTATCGTAACTGTCACCTTCATCAATACACAATAACTTTTCATTTAAACTGCGAATCAAAGCAAAATGCTCTTTCACCAGTTCCATGTCAGGCCCGACAGGCTCATTATTTTCTTCTTCGTCGTCATCTTTTGCATCATTTGGTGTTGAAGCAGGGTTAGCAAGTAAGTGATCTTCAACATCTTCTTCATCAAGTAGCGCAAAGCCTGTACCACTAAGAATATCTGAGATTTTACGCTCTTCACGTTCTACTTTTTCATACTCAGAAAGCAATAAGCTGATGGTTGCAGGATAAGAAGCTAAGGCACTATGCATCTGTTTCATGCCTTCTTCAATTCGCTTGGCGATCTTAATTTCGCCCTGACGAGTCAACAGTTCAACTGAACCCATTTCACGCATATACATACGAACTGGATCAGTTGTACGACCAAATTCAGTGTCCATTGAAGCTAAAGCGGCGGCGGCTTCTTCAACAGCATCATCATCAGTACTTTCCGTTGATGAGCCTTCAACAATCATATCATCGGCATCAGGTGCCGTTTCTACGACTTTGATACCCATATCATTGATCATGGCAATGATGTCTTCGATTTGTTCTGGTTCCAGAATATCGTTAGGCAGGTGATCATTAACTTCTGAATAGGTCAGGTAACCCTGCTCTTTACCACGAGCAATAAGAAGTTTTATTTTAGATTGTTGAGTATTTTGATCCATAGACCTCTTGATCCGTAAAAAAGTATCATTGCCCTTTAACTGTGAAGTTAAGAAACAATAGAAATTCTGAAAGATAACTTGCTATTATAGCATATTTAGCACTATTCTGCGAGTAAGGTAAGTAAAAATTCAGTTAAATTTTAATAAAAAACGCTATATTGTTCACAAAAGTGATAAAAAAATTCCTTTCACGCCATAATTGTTCAAAAAAAATAAAGCTAAACAACTAAACATAAATAAGCACTATTATTATTTAGTCTTTGATGCTTGAAGCAATTGTAAATATTCACTTTTTTCTAGTTTATTCAGGCCTTGTTGCCTTTCTTTTCGTTGCAACTGGGTAATACGCTGTTGCTGATATTGGCGTGTAAATAATTGCAAAATTTCATTAAATTCACAATTAATTGCCTGTTCATCTTTAATTAGTAATTGTTCTAAAGCTAAACGTTTCAGGAATTCGTATTGTTCAGTATTTTCCCAGTTTGCTAGTATTCTTGCTGTATTTAAATTGGGATCGTTTTGAAGTAAATCAAGCAACTGCATAAAAACCCCCATATCTGCAAGTTCTAATGATGCAAAACGACCGGGATCACCAGCTTTTTCTGCTAAATATGGGTGCTGTAATACATAACTTATTGCTTTTTTTACTGGTGACGGTCCCTCTGGTTTATGCGAAAAAGGCACTTGTGATGGTGATGAATAACCAGCTTTGCTATGAAAACTCTTTTCTTTAGGTACTGAAGATGAAATTCGTGCAGCTACATTTGATTTTATTCCCAATAAAGAATACAAGCTATTCTGCTCTATTTCAGCCAATTCAGACAAGCGGGCAACCATTAATGTTTGAAATGTACCTTCTTGTATTTTCTCCAGGTATGGCTTACTCAGATCAATTAGCTTTGAACGTCCATCAAGAGATTCCATATTTACCTGCTGCATCAGGTTATCAAAAAAGAATTCTGAAAATGTCATGGCTTGATCCATTTCTGTTTCAAAGCCTGCTTTCCCTTTTTGACGAATCAATGTATCTGGATCTTCACCATCGGGCAAAAACATAAAATGAGCTTGTTTGCCTGGTTTAATTGCTGGCAAAGCATTGCCCATTGCACGCCAGGCAGCTTCTCTACCCGCACGGTCACCATCAAAGCAGAAATAAACATCATCACAAAGACGAAACAGTTTCTGTAAATGATCAGAGGTTGTCGCTGTACCAAGGGTTGCAACACTATAATTCACACCAAATTGTGCCAGTGAAACAACATCCATATAGCCTTCAACAACCAAAATTCGTTCTATTTTACGTAATGCTTGTTTGAGTTCAAAAAGTCCATAAAGTTCCTGACCTTTATGAAACAAACGTGTCTCTGGTGAATTGAGATATTTTGGTTTTCCGTCACCTAAAATTCTTCCACCAAACGCTATAGTACGGCCTCTTCTATCACGAATCGGAAACATTAATCGTTCTCTGAAACGATCATACCAGGGCGATCTTGAAGAAACAGAAGATGAATTGTTATTGCCATCTTCATCACGTTTAATCAACATTCCCGTATCAAACAAAGCCTGAATTTTTTTCTGATCACCAGCTCCTATGACATTAAGTACATTGTCCCAACCGGGTGGCGAGAATCCCAGACCAAATGTCTTTATGACTTCAGAACTCAATCCACGTTGCTTAACATAATCCCGAACTTGTTGAGATTTTGGATGGTGATTAAGCTGGTGCTGATAATAATTTGAAACTTGATCTAAAAGCTCAAATTGTTCGGGAGCTTGTTTTTTTGCTTCATTCGTATATGCCACTTTAGGGACTTGTAGGCCAGCCATCTGTGCCAGTTCTTCAATAGCTTCCACAAAACTTTGGTGCTCATACTCCATTAAAAAACGGATCGCATCACCACTCGCTCCACAACCAAAGCAATGGTAAAACTGTTTTGGTTGACTCACGCTAAAAGAAGGCGTTTTTTCACCATGAAATGGACAACAGGCCATATAATTGCCGCCTGAACGCTTAAGCGGTACACGGCTATCAATCAGTTCGACAATATCGGTATATGCCAAAACTTCATCAATAAATTCTCTTGGGATTGTCCCTGCCATAAAGAACCTTCAGCTTATTAAGTGGCCAATAACCAAATAAAGAGTTACAAATTAAAAAAATTCCGATGAAATACGATTTTAATGGAACGAGGTAGAACGAGGTGAAGCCTGTACATTCTAGAAAATAAGAATGATTCAAAAAAGCAAAACTCAAATAGTTGCTCTCTTTTAGAAAAAGGCAGAGCAATTATAAAGAGAAGGAATTAAGACAGTTTTTGTTTGATAAGGGCACTGACTTGTGACATATCGCCTCGTCCCTGTACCTGGGGCTTGAGGATTCCCATCACTTTTCCCATTTCTTTCATTGATTGAGCACCAGTAGTACTGATAGCTTCATCAATGAGCTGGGCGATTTCTGCTTCGGTTAATGCAACGGGAAGATATTCCTGGAGTATACCCATTTCCATTTCTTCTTTTTCAGCCAAATCATTACGATTGGCATCACGAAACTGTTGGGCAGAGTCCCGTCGCTGTTTAACCAGCTTGTCTAATATAGCCAGAATCTGGGTATCATCAAGCTCAATTTGTTCATCTATTTCGCGCTGTTTAACAGCAGCCTGTGTGCCACGAATAACAAGCAGGCGATCTTTTTCTTTAGACCGCATAGCGTTTTTCATATCATCTTGAAGACGAGACTTTAAAGTCTGGCTCATAATCTATAGCTCATGTTTTACAGCAATTAGCTGTTGGGCGAAATTTAAAACACTCTCAAGTATAAAATTAATTAAAAAAATTTAAGTTAAGAGTTATAGTGCAAAAGAAAGCAAGGCATGCCTTGTTTCTTTTTTAGTACATACGCTTACGACGGCCAATATCACGAGACTGTTTTTTCTGCCAGCGTTTAACTGCTGCTGCAGCTTTACGTTTACGAACAGCTGTAGGCTTTTCATAATGTTCACGACGGCGAACTTCTGATAAAACACCTGCTTTTTCACAAGAACGTTTAAAACGACGTAATGCAACGTCAAATGGCTCGTTTTCTTTAATCTTAACCGATGGCATGTAGACTCCTAGCTCCTACCAAAATGAATACTTTATTCAATTTTTAATAATTTATTTCATACGTTACATCTAAAACAAAGATGTCATAACAGTCAGTTAATCAAGACATTGTCATCTGACCGAGAACGCAGACACGGGATCATACTCTTCCCTGAAAATAAATGCAAAAGATCTTTATCTTTTTTCACCTCTTTATCAATATAAGAGCCGTACAAGTACACATCCCAAGAATTTTATAGCTAATTTGCTGGATTCAGGCATGTAATTTCACTTGAAAGCACACAGTTTTGAGTAGACAATACGCTACATGAAAGTATTAGGAATAGAAACATCTTGTGATGAAACTGGCATTGCCATTTACGATGACCAACAAGGTCTACTGGCTGAAGCACTTTATAGCCAAATAGCATTACATGCTGAGTATGGTGGTGTTGTACCCGAACTGGCCTCAAGAGACCATGTGCAGCGAATTATACCTCTCATTGATGATGTCATGAAACAAGCTAATTGCCAACCAGAAGACATTGATGGTATCGCTTATACATCAGGACCCGGTTTAATGGGTGCATTAATGGTGGGGGCGGCTGTTGGTCGTTCATTGGCCTGGACATGGAAATGTCCCAGTATTGGTGTTCATCATATGGAGGGTCATTTATTAGCCCCCATGTTGGAAGAAAACACGCCTGAATTTCCTTTCCTTGCCTTACTAGTTTCTGGTGGTCATACTTTATTAGTTGATGTCACAGGTATTGGACAATATACAATAATTGGTGAATCTCTGGATGATGCTGTTGGTGAAGCCTTTGATAAAACTGCAAAAATGCTAGGCTTAGGTTATCCGGGAGGCCCGATTATTTCTGAACTTGCTCTGACTGGCAAAACTGACCGTTATAAATTCCCCCGCCCTATGGTAAACCGTCCTGGTTTGGATATGAGTTTTAGTGGTCTAAAAACATTCGTATTAAATACCTGGAGCGAATCAGATAAATCAGAGCAGACCAAAGCAGATATAGCTTATGCTTTTCAGGAAGCAGTTGTTGATACTTTAGCCATAAAATGCAAACGAGCTTTAAAAGAAACAAGTCACCAACGTCTTGTAATTGCTGGAGGTGTCAGTGCCAATAAACGTCTTCGTTCGCGGCTAACTGAATTAACCAAAACATTATCATTGGAGGTCTTTTATCCTAAACAGCAATTTTGTACTGATAATGGTGCCATGATCGCTTATGCCGGACTACAACGCTTATCTGCTGGTGAACAAGATGGGGATGGATTCTTCACAACGCCTCGCTGGCCTTTAGGTGATTTAAATAAACCGGGTCTCAGCAAGTAATCTTACGTCTCAGTACCTTCTAATAATCGTTTGATATTACTCCGATGTCTCCAAATCAACAAAACTGAAATAAAAACAGCCATAATGATCAGTATATTTGAGCCATTAAGCCACCAAAAAAAGAAGGGGGCGAGTGCTGCACTAACCAGTGCTGACATCGATGAAACTTTTAAGCCATAAGCCACCGTCAACCACGTTATTAACATCGCAAGAGCAACAGGCCAACTGACACCCGCAATGGCACCAAAAGCTGTGGCAACCCCTTTGCCTCCTTTAAAACCAAAAAA
>JAPHSW010000027.1 GCA_026196615.1 Gammaproteobacteria bacterium
AGAAGCCATAGAAATTCTTAATAAAGAATCTGACATAGCAGTTGCACTGATTGATGTCGTTATGGAAGATGACAAAGCAGGCTTAAACCTGATCAAATACATTCGAGAAGCTCAAAAAAACAATCTGATTCGACTGGTTCTTCGCACCGGCCAACCTGGTCAGGCGCCTGAAAAACAGGTGATTCGTGAATATGATATTAATGATTATAAGGAAAAAACAGAACTCACTGCCCAAAAACTCTATAGTACTATATATACAAGCATTCGTTCCTATCGAGATATGCTAGCTGTCGATAATAATCGTCGAGGTCTGGAACATATTATACATGCCTCATCACAACTTTTTACAACACCTGTTCCGAATGAATTTATACAGGGCATGCTTGAGCAGTTAGTAGCCCTTTTATACCTGGATGATGATGCATTTTTTCTTAAATGTGGCAGTGTTGCCTATGAATTTGAAAAAGGAGAGCCAGTTATAGTTGCTGCAACTGGACGCTTTGTCAGTTTAATAGGTAAAAATCCAATCAATGTACTTGATAAACATGTATTTTCGCTTGTCAAAGAAGCACATCATCTCAAACACCCTATTATTCATGATAAAGAGTTCGTCGCTTTTTTTCAAACACATGATGGCAGAGAAGATGTTATCTATATCACTAGTAATACATCCTTGAATGACAGTGATATTAAATTAATTGAAATTTTTCTTCATAATGTTTGCATTGCTTATGAAAATGTCATTTTACAAAATGAAATTGAAGGTACCCAAAGGGATATGTTGTATACCTTAGGCGAATCCATTGAGACACGCTCAAAGGAAACAGGTCAACATGTTCGACGAGTATCTGAATATTCTCGATTAATCACACTTGGGCTTGGTTTACCCGAAAGTGAAGCTGAAATTATAGCAATTGCTGCACCACTGCATGATTTCGGAAAGATTGGTATCCCAGATAATATTCTTAACAAACCAGGCGCACTAAACGATGATGAATGGGAAATCATGAAATCTCATGCCCAAATTGGAGAAACACTATTAAGTAACTCAAACCGAAAAATATTAAAAGCTGCTTCCATTATTGCTGGCCAACACCATGAACATTGGAACGGCAACGGCTACCCCAGACAACTAAAGGCCAAAGAAATTCATATCTATGGTCGTATTGCTGCCATAGCAGATGTCTTTGATGCACTTGGAACAAAGCGTTGTTATAAAGATGCCTGGCCAATGGATAAAATTATTGATTACTTTAGAGAACAACGTGATAAACAATTCGATCCTGAAATTGTTGATTGGGTGTTAGACAATTTAGATGTAATGAATGAAGTTCGATTACGCTTTCCTGATTAATCATTTAATTTTTCAAATAAGACTTCTTTACACTGTTTTAAGAAATAATATGCTTGAATAGCATTTGGAAACCTTCAAGATAGACAACACAAATTAGTCGAAGCAGAAAATTATGGCACTTCCTTTAATTGTGCATTTCCAATATATCAATGAATACAGTTCAAAAATTATAACTTCAATTTCATTTATTGAAACTCTATTAACATTTGTGGAGCGAGCATAACAAAGTGTATTATTTTGATGAAGAAGAAACTACAAAAAAAATACGATATGTTTTAAACTGATATCAACTCCACGTAGTAATGGCCAGAATAATTAAGGAAAATAGTATGAATTTAAAAAAATTTGGAATAATCAGTACTCTATTCTTTGCTTCAAGTATCATAACAACTCATTCAATCGCAGAAAACCACCATGCTGAAACGCCTTCTTTTAAATCAACAGAAGTGGCAACAAATCTATGGATGCTACAGGGTAAAGGAGGTAATGTCGCAATAATGACAGGGCCACAGGGCCTACTGATGGTAGATGATGATTATAAGGAGATGTCTCCTGCATTACTCAAAGAAGTTAAGCTTTTTGGTGGATTAGAAAAGCTCACTTATATTATTAATACTCACTGGCATGGTGATCATACAGGAGGTAATTTTGCACTTGGTTCACATGCCCACATTGTTGCTCATGATAATGTCAGAACAAGACTTTTAAATACTCAAGAGATTAAGTTATTTAAAATGGTATCTGAACCATATCCTGAAAAAGCATTGCCTAATATCACTTATTCGAAAGTAATGACATTGCATATGAATGATGAAGAAATAAAAATTATTCATTACGCCAATGGCCATACAGACGGTGATTCAATCGTTTTCTTTAAGAAAGCCAACGTCATTCATATGGGCGATCATCACTTTTCAGGCTTTTTCCCATTTGTTGATATTGACCACGGTGGCAATGTTTTAAATATGGCAAAAAATGTCAAAGAAATTTTAGCAACTATCAGTGATACCACTAAAGTGATTCCCGGTCATGGTCCATTATCAAGTAAGTCTGATTTACAGGATTTTCATGACATGTTAATTGGGACTTCAGCTGAAGTACAGAAGATGAAAGATCAAGGGCTCACTTTGGAACAAATGAAGGCTAAAGGCTTGTCCAAACAGTGGGACTCATGGACTGATGGCTTTTTATCGACTGATGTCTGGATAGGTATTGTTTATGCAAGCCTTTTATCAACAGAGCATTCTCACTAAAATAATTTAGTTGTCGTTATTACTCCCTAATAACGACATAATGTACTTACCCTCCAACTCACATTATATTTGCGCACTTGGTCATATAAATTGCACAAAATGACAAGAAAGAAATTTCATTAAGAATATAATAATGAAGGTTACTTTCACTGGGGGGTGAATATGAGTGATAAAGACGAATATCTCGTCATCAGAGCTGGCAGGCAAAAATTTGGGTTGTACGCGAAAGACATTTATAATGTTTATAATTACATTCCTCAAATACGTCCCCTTCCCCAACAATCAGAAATCTATGTTGGCATTACCAATATTAATGAACAATTAGTTTCTGTTATTGACTTCAAAAAGCGTTTATCTATGAGAAGTTTTTCATCAGCACTGGATGAAAAAAAAATGGTCGTGTTTCATACCAGCGTAGGAGAATATTTAGCCATTTTAATTGATGAAATCATGGGCTTTATGAATATTCAGCAAGATAGAATGATTAAACACGATTTAAAAAACAAAAAAATGAATATGAACCTACTATTACCATTAGTAGCAAAAACAGATGATGAATCATTAATAATGATCATCGATCCAACTTACATGGAGAAAACTCAATTTATTGAAGAAGATTCAGGTGGCTTGGAACTTTTTTAAATTGAATTTTTAACTGTCTTAATCTAAGACCTTAATTTAATTAATTGGTACTATTGAATAGTTGGGTAAAACAAAAAGATCAGTTGAAACCATTTGCTGCTTAAAATTAACTAAATCTCTTGAATATTTTACATTATCCTTTCCTGATTCATCCATTGCCTGAATCATTAAGGGAAAACCATGACTAAGATGCTTTTTCGGATAAAAAGTATGTTTTGCCAAATCACAACCATCATGAAGGTCGGCAGGAATAAAGCGCAAAGTTTCTGCTTGTTGACCAGCCAGCACCTGGTTAAAATCACCTATTGCAGCAACAACATCAGGCATCAACTCAGGCACTGACACCAAATAATAACAGAGCTTTTCATTCACAAAAAGCTGATGCTGCTGTGTTTTCTTACCACCAATAAGTGGTGCATTTTTATCTGTTTCTAAAGTAACCCAATCAAGCTTTAATTCAATTGGAGATGGTACGGTAACAGGTACAAATTTTACAGTCACAATCTGTTGCTCTTCAGCACTTACACTGTAAATTACTTTTTCTTTTCTATCAAACAGAACAAAACCATTTTCTTGAGAAGAGCCATCAGCTTCAATTGAGTCATCGATACGCATAAATTGATCAGTAACAATCATAGTCACAGGGCGTGAACCTGTCCCCTGCTCTGATTCTGAGAATTGGACTATTGTTGCAGAAACTGTTTCAGAAACTTTTGCAGTTGTTGCAGATTCAGCATGACTCACAATGGGGAGCAAAAATAAAAAAATAAGACTAATGATGTTTACTTTTTTTGTAGTACGTTTTTTTAATATTTTTATCGTATTTCTCATAGACGTTTAATAATCTCTAATTATTTTTACCTAATTCAGTATCCAACTCTGTTACAATATCTCTGGGCCTGCTTTCTGATAATTTGAACATATTTTCAATAGAGCGTTTAAAAGCTGGCCAGTATTTATCGACAACCATCACACGTTGCTGTTCTAACCAGAGTTGTTTCTCTTCATCAAAATCCAGTCGGGCAATCAAAATACTACGTCGAGTGCTATGAAAATGGATTTTTAATTTATAAGACATTTCTTTAGCGGTATAGAGTATATCTTCAAGTTTTGGCTGTGATAAGGAATAAACTTGAGGTTCAAGCCAACTCAATTTATCCAATATAACCCAACGCCCAATTTCACCAGGATCAGATAAATACCAATTATTGATTGTCCCCCATGAGCCTGTCAAAAAATTGGGATTTAAACATTGTCTTTCATTTTCAGTTAAACTACCTTCAGCAGTTACTGGGAAAAAAATCATACCCTTAATTAACCCATGGTGCTCACAATTGACATCTGCTACATCCATTTGAAACTGCTCAGCCAGCTTTTCTTTCGCTTCCTGAGTATTTGATAAAGGCAATTGTTTTTTAAACAGGTGTTCAAGCTTTCTTTCATACCAATCACCACCATTTGGACCAATCAAACGTTCAAAACCAAATTCATCCTGTTTTAGTAGATAAAACTTGGCAGCAATTTCAAGGTGATGTAACTTTTTATCATTATCCTGATAAATATAATCTAACTCACCCATTGTTTGTAAAGGTAATTTTTTTGCAGAGGATAAATTCAAACCGCTTTTATTTGAATGTCCAAGAATCTGAGTATGATCGGAATATGTAAGATACTCATTTTGTTTTTTTAACTGTTCAAAGATAAAGCTCCAATAAGCTTCAAAACGAATACCAAGTCGCCATGATTTATATTTTTCAAGCCACTCTCTAAGCTCAGTTGGTTCAGCGTCTAAACTTTGTAAATAAGGTTGAATACGCTGATAGATGTCTCGACACCAATCTGAATTCACACAGGCGGGATAGGCACCTGACTCATTGACTAATCCAGGACTGAGCAGTGACCAAACCAGAGCACGGACTTGTGGGTCAGTATATTGGCTGTATTCTAAAATATCTTTCATTATGCTCTTTTGTTAAAGCCCCGAAAGTCCCCGTTGCAAATCATTTTGAATGTCTTCAATCGATTCCAGCCCCACAGCAATTCGTAACAAGCCATCACTGATCCCTGCTTTTTCTCGTTCTTCAACAGATACACGGCCATGAGTAGTCGTAGCAGGGTGAGTAATGGTTGTCTTAACATCCCCAAGATTAGCAGTAATGGAAAGTAAACGAGTCTGATCAACAACATGCCAGGCCTGTTCACGATGATTATTTTTTAATTCAAATGACAATAAACCACCAAATCCTTTTTGCTGTTTTTTAGCTAACTTATGACCTGAATGATTTTCTAAACCAGGATAATAGACTTCACCCACAGCAGGGTGTTTAGTAAGCCAATTTGCCAACACCATGGCATTATCACAATGAGCTTTCATTCTAAGGTTTAGTGTTTCCAGACCTTTTAAAAATATCCAGGCATTGAAAGGACTCATGGTCGGTCCTGTTGTTCTAAGTACACTATAGACTTCACCGCCAATCAACTCATTAGAGCCCAGTACTGCACCTCCAACTCCTCTGCCCTGACCATCAAGGTATTTTGTCGCTGAATGAATCACAACGTCAGCTCCAAGTGCCAGAGGGGTTTGCAGAGCGGGTGTACAAAGACAGTTATCAACCACTAATAAACAATCATGCTTATGAGCCAAATCAGCCAATAACCTTAAATCAGCAATTTCAACCAAAGGGTTAGAGGGTGTTTCAAGAAACAAAATACGGGTATTATTCTGTATAGCTGCTTCCCAGGCATTAAGATCGGTTAAGTCAACATATGTCGTCTCCACACCAAAACGAGCCATGTAGTTATTGAATAATACAACTGTTGAGCCAAATATTGAGCGTGATGAAACAATGTGATCACCTGTTTTTAGCAAGCCAAGACAGGTACTCATAATGGCAGCCATCCCTGAAGAAGTCGCCACACAGCGCTCTGCACCTTCAAGAGCCGCCAAACGATCTTCAAATGTCCTCACAGTAGGATTGGTAAAGCGAGAATAAATATTACCTGTTTCATCACCTGAAAAACGCGCTGCAGCCTGTGCCGCTGATTCATAAACATAGCTTGATGTTGGAAATATGGCTTCATCATGCTCTGCTTCGTGTGTTCTCTTATATCCAGCTCTTATTGCCAGTGTGTCAAATCCCAGCTCTGCTTCAAAGGCAGAAAGATCATCACCATTCATGTGTTTTTCTCTAACATTAGTACCAGTTAGTGTGTATCCATACTAAAGGTTCGTCAAACAATAAGTTAACGAATGAGCACGAGCTAACTGTTCAATTAAATTAACTTGATAGGATAATTCATTTATCAGGAATTGGCTAGGAATCTGTCTAAATGCCTAAATTTCATACAAAATACGTCTAATTTTGTTGAAAATATGCACAAAAAGACATTATCAATACACAAATAGTCATATATTCTTCATAAAAAGTGTGATGTAATTCACATAGCCTCAAAGCTCACTAATCCCGTTTAGAAATATTCTATCCCTGTTTAGGAGAAAACAACATGAAATCACCGCTGTTATTCATTTCACTATTCTTACTATCTACTCCACTATTTGCCACTGATGATATTGCTCCCCTTGAACCAGAAGAGACCATAAACAACCAAATTGAAGGTGATAGCTGGCAATACTACCGAATTGAGTTAGATGAACCAGCAAATCTGACGGTTAAGCTTAGAAAAGTACATGGTGATGCCGATATGTATGTTGTGAGTTCAAGAAAACCAACCACTGATTTTCATGAATGTGCACCTAAAAAAGCAGGTAATCGTGGTGAGACATGTCGTATAAAAACAAATTCATCTAAAATTTGGTATGTTGGTGTTCATGGAAAAGAACAAAGCAGCTATGATCTTAAAATTGAATCACAAGGCTTTACTGGTAAAGTCAGCAATGATCAGCGTTTATTAGGTGCTAACTAAAACAATAAATAGTATTTATCCCAAAAGAGTCATATTCGCATTGACCATTCATTACTAAAGTCTAATTGATGGTCAACTACAATAGCTTCTTTCTTCTGTGTCGTATTAAATAATAACTTGCTACACCTGATAAAAAAACATTCCTAAAAGTCAAAACTGATTTAAATTAACCTGAATAGTATCCAACGCTCTAACACATAAGCTTTATATCTCTTCTATAAAATAATTTAAAATATTTTCACAAAAATCATATTGACATTTTTTAAATTGTTTCCATATAATGAAAAGGCATTATTATTTACTTTATTAAGAAAGGAACTACGATGTCTAAAAAACTAAGCAAGAAAGAAGAAAAGAAAAAAGCAAAAAAAAAGAAGGATCAGAAGAAGAAAGATAAAAAGAAAAAGGACAAAAAGAAATCTAAAAGTAAAAAGAAAAAATAGTGTAAGCCAACACTATTAAAAATCACCGACCTTGAGAATTACTTTTTCCTGGTCGGCGCATTTATTTCTAAAATAATAAAACATTCTTTCTTAATATACCAACACAATACTTCTTATTCTTCATAAAATATCTCTTACTCTTCATGAAGCAAAAGTGTCACCCTATTTCTACCTTCTGATTTTGATTGATACATCGCTTCATCTGCAGATTCAATCATTTCAAGGTAATCTTTAAACTTATTATGATACATAACCACGCCAATACTTGCTGTCAAACTTTGTTCAGGAAACCGGTTCTTTAATAAAATGCCTTTCTTTTCGATCTCCATACGTATTCTCTCAGCAAAACCATAAACACCTTTTTCATCAGTATCATAAAGAATAAATAAAAATTCTTCTCCTCCATAACGAGCAATAAAATCATTAGGCCGAGTCAAACTTTTTAAAATATCTGAAACAATTCTCAAGACATCATCACCCGCTTGATGTCCATAAATATCATTAAACTTTTTAAAATAATCAATATCGATAAAACCAACCGCCAGGTGTTTGAGTTGTCTTTTATCTTCAGTAAAGAGCTTATCAAGACGTGAATTAATCGTTCCTTTATTATTTAAACCTGTCAGCGGATCAATTTGAGCTCTCTTTTTTTCCTCTTCAAACTGTTTGGCATTTACTAAGGCGATACCTAATTCAGTAGTCACACGACATAGTGCTGGCAATTGTTTCTTATCAAGAGCTTTTCCTGAAATAACATTATCAATATACAACACTGATGAAAGTCGGTTATACATTAAAATAGGTAAAAGAAAAAAAGCATCTACCTGAAGCTCCTTAAGAATAGAGGTATCAGTTTCAAGTTTATCATCAACTAATGCAGCTTCTTTATTTCTTAAACAGGATAATAAATGACTTGATAATGAAGAAATCATAATTTCAAATGGTGCTCCATTATTATCCAAAATAGATTCGGGCCAGGCATATCTGGTAATAAGGGAACGCTGTTTAGGATTAATATCCAATAAAATTAAACGTTCAAAATTAAATTCATCTTGTAAAGACTTTAATGTCCAGGGTATAAATTCATCTGGATTCAAACTATGATGTGGCACAGTCAAACTATTTAAGTGAGTTGATGATCTGACATCATTTATTATATTTTCATTATTATTAAAATTTAAAATCGTACCAATTAAATTAGCTCTCAAACGACTTAAGCTGGGAAACTTAAAATTATAAAAATGACTGATATTACGTAGCTCTACGTCTACTTTTTCAAGAATCATTTCTATATCCAATTCATATTGGTTGATTATCTCAAAAACTTCAGATTGTAATACCGGATAATCATTACGAGTAATAGAACCAATACCTTGCAACCAGGCAATAAAATTAGCATAAGCCACAATAGAAATATTGAGCTTGTTGTGTTCATCTAATCCCAATTGTTGAAAAGAGCGATGATGATTTAAAACGACCATTATAATACTATCAGGCAATTCACAGGTTTTACAAAATACAGCACCCATTTCATCATGAGAAATACCAAAAAAACTACCTTCATTATCTCTGGAAGGATTATCGCTTTTTTCAAATGAACTCATATAATCACTATAAGTTAGTTGACCATGAGTTTCTAACACAATTTTTCCAATATCATGTAAGAGTCCTGCTGCATAAACCATATCTGGATCAGGATGTTTTATTTCTTTGGCAATGAGTTTGCTTAGGGTAGCCACAAAAAGACAGTGTTGCCAAAAAAATATTTGATTAAACTCATGCTTACTATGAGGTTTTATTATTTTCTTAAAGAAAAGGAGATTCAATGCAATTTGACGAATTGCTGAAAACCCCAAAAGAGTCACTGCTCGTTTGATTGAGACAATTTTATGAGAGTAATTATAAAAAGCTGAATTTACCAGCCTTAAGACTTCGATAGATAAAGAAGGTTCTGTTTCTATAATGAGCGTTAAATCTGAAAATGAGGAGGCTTCATCATTAGTCAACTTAAGTAGTTTAACAGCAACTGGAGGTATAACCTGAAGACTGGATATTTTATGCTTTAAAATCGACTTCGCCGATTCTTTTAGCTCATCAATCTCTAGTGAGATTTTTTCAATAGTAGAAATATCAGAAGAGTTTTTCTCATAAGAATTCAATACCACATGTTTATTTTTCATTGGCATTATTTTAACTTATAGTGATCTTGTCAATTTCAATCTATGAAATCAATGACTACTGTTTTTTTGCTTCTCTTTTTCATTTAATCGCATAAGCGTTGTTGGAAGAGGCGCTTCGAATTTTTCAATAAAAAAACGATAACGTTCATAAACAATTAAAACAAAAAGAAGTACTAGAACCATACCAAATAACCACCACATAGGATTCTCCTTTCTTTAAAAAATTAAAAGAGTGAATAGGAATCTGTGTAGAAACGTATATTCTTATACTTATTACAGCACAATTTTGTAGAAGTTTTTAAGGTATTGGTCTCAATTCCAGTGATTTCACTGTGAACTCCTTAACAAAATTAAAGAAAATATCATATTGAAAATCAATTTAATCTAAAAGTAATTTTCTCTTTAGACAAGAATCTCTTCAGTAAAATCAAATAATCGTCGACACAATGACAGTCCCTTTACCCATTGCTTTTGATGTTGTTCACAGGCCGCTTTCAATTGTTGCTCTGACCCGATAAAGGAATGAAACTTTGAATTAAAACTGGTCACTGTTTCCAACCAGTTGGATTCATCCAATCCCAGTTGGTGCAGAATTTTAGGTGTATTATTGGGAATAAAGCCTTTCTTCTTTGGATGAATACAACGCCCCGTCCAATCGGTCAGCTCC
>JAPHSW010000032.1 GCA_026196615.1 Gammaproteobacteria bacterium
CTGGCAGCGTTGGTTTTTTGCCATTATTGCTTTTGTCGTCAGTGGTATTATTTTTTTCTGGATTAAACGTTTACAATCTCATGAACGGTGGCTTGCCATAGCTCTTGCATTGGTTTTAGGGGGGGCCTTAGGCAATCTTTGGGATAGATTAACTCTTGGTTATGTGGTTGATTTTCTGGATTTCTATTATCAAAGTGATGCTCAAAGCCGTGCTATGCACTGGCCTGCTTTTAATGTTGCTGATATGGCGATCAGTATAGGTGCCTTTATGCTCATTATTGATGCTCTTTTTAGTAAGGAGCCATCGACTGATGAAGAGCCATTAGTTAATGGAGAGCCTTCAGCTAATAAAGAGTCATCAACTGATAAAAAGCCTTCACCTGAAAAAAAGTCACCAACTAAAAAATAACCTTCCACTGAATAACACAATACTGAATTAATAAGGCCTAACATTGACAACTTCAAATCCTAACGATAAGAAAAAAGTAGAAAACGACAGTACGGTGAGTATGCACTTTAGTCTAACTCTAGCCGATGGAACAGCGGTTGATGGTACTGCGGATGGTGAGCCTATGACATTTACCATGGGTGATGGTTCTATGATTACTGTACTTGAACAAGTTATTCTGGATTTATCAGTGGGGGATAAGCAACAGGTCAGTTTAGATCCTCGTGATACCTTTGGCTTTCCTGAAGAAGATAATAAACACTGGATGAATAAGTCAGAATTTGACTTAGATGTTGAGCTTGAAGAAGGGCTATTGATAGAGTTCAGTACGCCAGCAGGGGATCAAATACCAGGCATTTTAGTTGAAATGGCTGATGATAAAGTGCTTGTGGATTTTAATCATCCATTAGCAGGCCATGAAGTAGTATTTTCGGTAGAAATTGTCGATATTAAATAAAATTTAACCACATTAAAAAATGGATACTATTCATTGAATAGTACCCATTCATTCAAAAGTGGCGTCCTGCCAAAAAATAATCAGTTCCATCTGCTTACTGCGATTACAAATCCTTTTCAAGTTATAGCACCCTTAGAACAGAAGTAATACTCACTGTTAATTACAAACCTCCCTGGCCTGCAATTCTCTTTGTTCGTCAAGAGATAAGGCTTTAACTTGTGCAGTCTATTTCCTTGCTTGAATTGTTCTGTTCCTTCAGACTCTTTCAAGTTGAAAAGAGTATAATATGAAGCACTATATTGTACAGCAAGAAACATCTGATAGAATTGTAAGAATTCTCTGATCGATATGTCAGATATTTTTCCCAAAACCAAAAAAGAGAATAAGGATGAATTTATGTCTCAACATGATGTGCAACTAAAACTGGCTAATCCAAGAGGATTTTGTGCAGGTGTTGATCGTGCTATTGAAATTGTAGACAGAGCATTAACTTTATTTGGTTCACCAATTTATGTTCGTCATGAAGTTGTTCATAACCGAGCTGTGGTTGAATCCTTAAAAAACCGTGGAGCTGTATTTGTTGAAGAACTCAGTGACGTACCTGATGGTACGATTGTGATTTTTAGTGCACATGGGGTTTCAAAAAAGGTTAAAGAAGAAGCTGCAAATCGTGAAGTAAAAGTTTTTGATGCGACCTGTCCATTAGTGACAAAAGTACATCTTGAAGTGACACGTTTTAGTAAAATAGGAACAGAATGTATTTTGATTGGTCATGCTGGCCACCCAGAAGTAGAAGGCACGATGGGGCAGTATGAACACCAGTATGGAGGTGATATTTACCTCATTGAAAAACCTGAAGATGTACTGTCTCTCAAGGTTAAAAAACCTGATGAACTTGCCTATGTCAGTCAAACAACGTTATCAATGGATGATACTTCAGATATTATTGATGCTTTAAGAGCCCGCTTTCCCAAAATAGCAGGCCCAAAGAAGGATGACATCTGCTATGCCACCCAAAGTCGACAAGATGCTGTTAAAAAATTATCCCAAATGGCTGATTTGGTTTTAGTTGTTGGTTCACCCAATAGTTCAAATTCAAATCGTTTGAAAGAGGTTGCACAAAAACAAGGAGCTAAAGCTTATCTTATTGATTCAGCAGATGAAATACAGTTAGAGTGGCTGAATGATTGTCAAAATGTGGGAGTTACTGCAGGTGCATCAGCACCCGAATATTTAGTTGAAGAAGTTGTTGAATTTCTAAAGAAACAGGGGATTAAAGCCAATAATATTGAGCTGGGAGAAAAAGAAACGGTGATTTTTTCTTTACCTAAAGAATTGCAAACTAATTGAGCTTATTTTTGTACTAAACTTTTTGTTAATTGCATCACACTTAGTGAGCAATATTTACCGTTTATCAGTCAGTATTTAACACTAATCTAAATTAGAGTGACAATTTAACCTAACAGGTCTATAAATTAGCTATGAAAAAAATAAATGGTTTTACATTGATAGAAATGATGATTGTGATTGCAATGGTTGGAATTTTAGTTTCTGTTGCATTACCTTCTTTTCAAAATATGATTCAGAATAATCGATTGACTAGTTCTTTGAATGCCATGCAAGGTAGCCTATTGTATGCAAAAGGACTAGCTATTACGGGAGGACAAAGTGTTTCTCTGTGTAGACGAGATGGCTTAAATGGAGGCACGGTTTGTAATAATGGCATGAACTGGGAAGATGGCTGGATTGTATTCCGAGACGTTAATGGTAATGGAGTAATAGATGCTCCAGTTGATACCAATGGCGATGGTGTTTTTGATTGTTTAGGTACTGATATAACCAGTGACTGTCTTTTGAAAATGTCTGATCCTCTTTCACCTCTTTTAACGCTTAGAAGTAACGGTACTATTGGTAACACTATTACATTTAACTCCCGAAGTTTCGCTCTAAATACAGGAGTGTTTCGTTTATGTGATGATCGGGGAGTTAGAAGAGCTATTGGTCTTGAAGTGGTTCCACCTGGTAACCTTAAAAGAATGGCTGATACCAATGCTGATGGAATTGTTAATGATGAAAATGGAGTCAATGTCGCATGCCCATAAATAAATATTTTAATCATCATGTAGTGAATCAAGGCTTCTCATTAATTGAGGTTCTCATTGCAATACTGATCCTTTCTATTGGTTTATTAGCCACTGCGGCAATGCAAATGAATGCCTTACAAAATACCAGTAATAGTGAATATAGAACACAGGCTGTTAATCTTGTAATGGATATGGCGGACAAAATGCAGGCTAACTACACAGAAGTTTTAAAAGATGCAGCAACGACACCTTATGATACGTCAATTGCTGGAAATCGATGTGGTGGTGATGCAGCTTGTGTAGCAGCCTGGAATGAATGTTGTAATATAGCTAACCTTCAGAGTTGGATTAATGTGGTTCAAAATGGTATTGATTTTGATGCTGATGGCGTACTTGATATTCTCCCCTTACCGGGAGGTAATGCTGTAATTTGTCGTGACTCAAACCACGATCTTTTTAGTAATGATATTGATAGTGATGGTAATGGTGTTATTGATAATAATGATGACCCCTGTACTGCGGCAGCAAATGTTTGTGATGTATCAGGAACAGCCAATAATTTTGCACCTTATGTTATTAGAGTTTGCTGGACGGAAGCTGGTGCACGTCGTGATGTGGATGGTGATGGGGATATTGATGACAATGATAGAGATGCCAATCAGATTATTCAAAATACACGTTATGTACGCCAGTTTTCAGCAACATTACAATAATTTAATACGGTACTCAGGATAACCATAATGGTTGATAGAAATAATAAAAGCGCCACTGCACTGAAAAAGCAATCGGGTCTGTCTTTGATAGAAATAATGGTTGCTTTAGTAATCGGAGCAATTTTAATTGCAGGTATTGCTCAGATATATGTCTCTAATAAGCAGGCATATCGATTACAGGAGTCGGTTTCTTATATCAATAATAATGCTCGTTTTGCTTTATTCTTTTTGCAAGATGCAGTAACCGCAGCGGGGTATAAAGGTAATCCTGCTGAAGCAGATAAAGATGCATTTCCAGCTATCACTATGGCAGGTTGTGCTAATTTCAATACAGGCCAATATATTGCTGCAGCAACAAATGTTGGGGCGGATACAGGCTTACTCTGCGTTAAGATGAAATCACCTCGTTATAGTGCTGGTATGACAGATATTGCAGTTATGGTTGATTGTATAGGCAATAATATTGCTGAAAAAAATACTGTTATAAGTCGTTTTTTCATTTCTGCAAATGGTGAGCTCTCATGTGGAACCTCTCATTTTGATGAAACAACTGCTGTAACACAGGCTCTTACTAGCCAACCTTTGGTCAGTGATGTGACTGTTACCCCTACTTATGGTGAAGATGCTGATGATGATAAAGCAGTGGATCCTGATCCAGGAACAGGAGTTCCAGCATATAATGCAGTGCCTACAAATTGGGACAATGTCATCGCTGTGAATTTTCAGGTGATTGTAAATAGTGATGCAGATTCAACTGGTGAGATGGTAACGGTAAACCAAAACCAAAGTAATATTGCTAATCCTAATGCTCCAGATAACTTATTAAGACGTGTGATCACTCGAACGATAGCTTTAAGAAGTCGAACAAACCCTGATCCTAATCCTTAATGTTTGTCCTTTGTTGACATAAATAGGAAAAAAACATGTATAGATCGAAACATAAATATTCTTTTCAGAGCAGACAAAAAGGCGTTGCACTTTTTATTAGTCTTATCTTTTTGTTGGTTCTGACCATGATTGCACTAAGTGGTATGAATGATACTTTGCTGGATTCAAAAATTGTAATTAATCAGCAGGATAAATCATATTCAATTTTGATGGCGGATGCCACAATGAGAGAACCAGAGGTCTGGCTCCAAAATGTTATTAATCAAAGACTGGCACTTGAGGATGGGCTCTGTAAGACCACGGGTGCTCAGTGCAACACGTCACCACTTTGGTCAAAAAATATACTGGATTGGGATGAAACAATTGTGACTAATATGTCAGCTGGATGGTGGGGTGATCCTGATAATGCGGCAGCATGGACTAATAAATTACCAATTGCTTACGGCACCAATGGTACTGATACTTATTGTGCAGGTCGGCCAAATGAAAAACAATATGGTGCAGTTCCATCATCAATTGATGATGGAAATAACAATAATGATTGCCTTGCAAATATTGCGGTACCACCCACTTATATTGTTGAAGAGGCATCAGGTGGCGATGGTACTTCAGAGACTCGTAGCTTAGAGGTCTCTACTGGTGTGGATAGTACATGTGTTTCTAAAGTAAACAATTACTTTTGGCAAACTACAGTACAAGCATCTGGTGCTCGCAGTACAACAAGAACAATGGTTCGTAGTACCTATGTTAAGAAATGTTGAATACTAAAAAACAAATTGAGTTGGCTAAAAAAACAGCAGGACGGGGACATTAAAATGAAATCATACCCAATGAAAGAAATGAAATTGATAATTAAGACAGGCTTAAGTGGAGTACTTTGTTTATCTCTCAGTTCTGCTATTGCAGCTCCTTTGAATATTACCAATGATCCACTTTTTATTGCAGATAGTGTTGCTCCGGGCATTTTCTTCATGATGGATGATTCAGGCTCAATGGACTGGGAAATTTTGACAAGTCCTTATTATGATTATGAAGATTATTATGAAGATAGTAGTTCTCTACAAACTCATGGACTTTTTTGGGGAAATACTAAAGGTACTGACAATTGTAGTGATGGCTGGCATACTTTTTATTATATGTATAATAATAGTGATGACTTGTACTCGAATTGTGAAGTATCGAGAAACCTCAGGGCTTACGCAAAGGATTGGCGCATTAAGTCATCAGATTTTAATGTGATGTTTTATGATCCTTCACAAACCTATGAACCCTGGCAGGCAAAAGTTGATGACAGTTCAAATAGTTCTGCAGCTGTCTTTCCAAATGCAGATTTTTCCAATGTAAGAAGTAATCCTCAGCCTACTGAATCAGGCTATAGCTCTACCAAGAACCTTGATGGTTTTGTCTGGGAAGTTTCAGATACCGAGTCTTTTGGCTTTTGTGGATCTCAACCCGATGGCCCTGAGGCTGATAATGATTATGACCGTTGTTCATCTGATGCTGATTGCCCTGTTGGAACTTGTACTAAATCTAAAGTTGATTTATGGGATTCACACACTAAATACACAGTGAATGGCAATGTGATAGAGGTGGAAGATATTACCTATTCATTTGCCAACACTGCGACTCAATGTCCAAATGATGATGATCCGAGTGAAACTCGAATAAATGAATGTTTTGGGCGACAAGTTGTCCGTCGAGCGGATATAACTGATTCAGCAGAAGTGACTAAAATTAAGCAAAATATTGCTAACTGGTATCAGTATAACCGTAAACGTTCTATGGTTGCAAAATCTGCAACAGCAGCTGTTATAGAGAGTGCTCCATTTTATCGTTTTGGTTTTGGCACATTGCATGATGAGTTTTTCACCCCATTGCCTGCTAATAGTGTGACCGATTATATACCTCATAATCAGGATTTGTTTAATAAATTTGCTGAGTGGGATTGGCAAGGACAAGGTACACCATTGAGAGATGGTTTAAAAAAAGCAGGTACCTATTTTAAAGGCAGTCGCTCTGGTTATACGGGATCAAATAAACCGATTACCCATGCCTGTCAACAGAACTTTACCATTTTATTTACTGATGGCTATTATAATGGCTCGGTGTCAGGTTTTAGTGATAATAATGGTGATGGTGCTTCTTCTTCTCTGGCTGATATTGCCTATTATTACTATGAAACTGATTTGGATGCTTTGGCAAATATTGTTCCTACGACAACATTTGACACTCAGGATCAACAGCATATGGTTACTTTTTCAGTAGCTTTTGGGGTTTCGGGTAATTTGAATGATACGGATGCTGATGGTTGGCCTAATCCACTACCAAACCATGTATCACCCAAGTGGTTTGGTGGTACTTCAATTAATACCAACCCAGAAAGAATCGATGATATGTGGCATGCAGCTTATGACTCAAAAGGGGCATTTATTTCAGCTAAAACACCTGGTGAGCTTGTACAAGGCTTAAATGATGCATTGTCTGCAATTCAGAATAGAGTAGGTTCCGCATCTTCAGCTGCAGCCAGTACGGGGGCATCAGTGTTGACTGATACCAACGTATTCTTTGCATTTTATGATAGCAATGATTGGTCAGGTGATTTATTGGCGTATGATATTGAAACTGATTCAACGACTCAGGTAAGTACTTTCAATAACTTTATTAAGGCATCAACTAACTTTAATGCAAATACAAGAACAAAATTTTATTCCTGGGATCCTATAAGTAACTTAGCAATTGATTTTAATTGGGCTTCACTTAATACTGTACAACAAGCCTATTTGAATGATAATCCTGATACGGTGACAATTGAAGTACCCGGGGCCTTTGGTGCAGAGCGTTTGGCTTTTATCACCGGTGATACCTCTAATGATGGTTTGGATATTGACTCAACTTCTAATATTGTTCTTTTCAGGGATCGAAATGGTAACACTATGGGAGATATCCTAAATTCAGCACCTCAATTTGTGGGTGGCACACAAGATCAATTTGGTGAGCCTCTGGCTTTTATTAATAGCAATTTTTCAGAGTCAAGTAGCTATACTCTTTTTCAAAAGGCGAATAAAAATCGAGCACATATGATTTATGTGGGTGCAAATGATGGATTGCTACATGGTTTGATTGTGGATAGTAACACTGCAACAACTTTAGCAAACAATCCAAGTACAACATTAGACTATTTGGAAGACTATGGTAAAGAAGCTTTTGCTTATACTCCATCAGCAGTGATTAAGCGTTTAAATAAACTCACCAGCTCAGACTATCAAACTAGTGGTATTGCCAAACACCGCTATACGGTTGACGGCTCTCCGACAATAGAAGATGCTTATGTTAATGGTAGTTGGAAAACCACACTTGTGAGTGGTTTAAATGCTGGAGGTCAAGGTGTTTTTGCTCTGGACGTGACAGATGGTGCAGCGACAAGCAATAATAACATTGTTCTATGGGAATTTAATGACACAGATGATGCTGACCTAGGTTACACCTATAGCCGTCCAGTGGTTGTTAGACTCCATGATGGTAATTGGTATGCCGTTTTTGGCAATGGCTATAATAATAGTGAAGTGAATAATATGGACGGTATACCTGATTTAGCTGTGAGTACGACTGGTCATGCTGTTTTATTTCTTTTAAAAATGTCTGGTCCTGGACTTGATAAAGTGTGGGATCTTGGTACAGACTACTTCAAGTTAGATACTGGGGTAGGTAGTACAGCAACACCAAATGGTCTTGCATCTGTTTCAACTCTGGATCTGGATCGTGACCAAGTGGTTGATGCAATATATGCTGGAGATATTCGGGGTAACTTATGGCGTTTTGACTTGCTAGATGAAAAACCAACATCTAGTGAACTTGATTCTAATATCAATTCAGGTACCTTTCCTAATGCTGTACTAAATGGTGCGACACAACCTTCGACAACTTTTAGAATAGCTTATGGGACAACAGCCGCACCAAAACCTGTCTTTACAGCTGCTTCTGGGCAAGCAATTACCAGTCCTCCTGTAGTGGCCACACATCCGATTGATGGTTTTATGGTTATATTTGGGACCGGTCAATACCTTGAGTCAGGAGATAATCAGACAACTGGGCAACCAACACAGAGCTTTTATGGAATATGGGATAGTTGTGTTGTGAATAGTATGGTGGGAAATCAAGGAAAATCTCAAATTAAATATTACAATACTGAGATTCCTGCTACACCTGTGACGTGTTCTACTGTTTCTAAGGATTATCTACTACGACAAAATATTGTTAAGGAAGAAATTGAAATATTCACGGAGGATGTTGATAGCAATAATGATGGCGTCATTGATGGTAATGATACACCAAAAACTAAGAATACTGAAGAAGTTAGGATTACGACAGGTTATGAACTATTTGAATATAATAAAGTTGATGATACGGGGTATTCACATCCTCATCCCTACCCTGGTACGCCTGTTGGAGAACCCAATGAGCAGATCACCAATAGTGGAACTGATCAATTTGGTAATACTATCTCATCCTTTACCTATAAAAGTGTCACAGGCTGGTTGGATTATACTAAAACAGAAATTCTACATGAAGGATGGTATCTTGATATGACTTTTCAGGGCAATAATAAATCTGAAAGAAATACTAATAAACCACTGCTCCTTGAAGGTACCGTCTTTTTTAACACCTATACGCCATCTACTTCCTCAAGCTGTGGGTCAGCTGGAGATACATGGATTTATGCACTTAATGCCAGCGATGGTCGACAACTATCGCAGTCGGCATTTGACTTAAATGAGGATGGAAAAATTGATCAGCAAGATAACTATAATCAAGCTGAAGTAGTTGGTGCCAGGAAAGAGGAAGGTTATACTCCCGGTGGTACTGTCATCGGTACGGATAAGAAAAAACATAGCATTACCTATGGAGGAAGTGGTGGTGGTATCGATGATGCTTATTTTAAAATACAGGAAGGTAGACAAAACTGGAGAGTGGTAAAATAAGGTTGGTGTAACTTAATATTATTTTCAGGGAGTAATTTACTCCCTGAAAATGAGTAATGGAGTAAATATTAATGAAAAAAATAAATTGTTATTATGTTATCGGTATTGTTCTCTTATTGATGCTATCCTCTATAACTTATGCAAATTCAAGTCTGGAGCGGTTTGGGTTTATTGAATCTATTGAAGATAGAGAGAGTAATAAAAATAAGGAAGAAAGTTTTAAAGTAGTGTCTGTGTCGGGCAAGAAATATATTTTTAATTGGGATACTATCAAGGTTATTTATAAAAATGTTTATGTTAATGTCTCTGGTTTGGAAGAAGGTATGAAAATAAAGTTCAATACTTCCAGTACACAATCAGAAAAAATTACATTAATCACTATATTATCTGAACATGATATGTTGATAAATAATTAAAATTAATTTGAAGGGTATATTCAATAATAAGTCTGTTTATTACTTGAATAGTAATAGGTCCATTAAATGAAAAAACACTCTGGTTTTACATTAATAGAAATAATGATAACAGTTGCAATTGTTGCAATCTTAGCATCGATTGCTATACCAGCATATACTGAATATGTTCAGAGAGCGAAACGTTCTCAAGCTCAAGGGGCTTTGTTAGGCTTATCTGCTGCCTTGGAACGATCGTTTGTTGATAATAATAATTATTGTGATGCAGGTACAACTGCTGTGGCAAATTGCGGTGGTGCAGCTGGAGATAGTGGTGCACCAAGTATTTATTCCACTGTAGTACCTATTGATGGTGGAGAATCATATTACAATTTAACAATTGCGGCAGGTAATATTGCAATGGTAGTCAATGATGCGGGTGCGATTGCTGTGGTGAATAATGTTGCAGCCAGCCGTATAAGAAATGAGTTTACACTTATTGCAACTCGAACTAATTCAATGGCAAATGATAAATGTGGTGATTTTGTTATCACAAGTACAGGCTTAAAAGGTTTAGTGAATGGTACAAATTCACAAGTTCACTCTTTTTGCTGGAAAAACTGATTATTGCGAACTTTTCTATCTTGTCTTCATAAGCCAGATATTATCTGGCTTTTTTATTTTCTAAGCTAACCCATATTATATGAATAAAATACTTATTATTGGTGCTGGTATTATCGGTATGCTAACGGCCCGTCTTTTAGCCAGACAAGGTATCTCCGTCACGATAATTGAACAATCGTATGCTGGTCAGGAATCCTCATGGGCAGGAGGAGGTATTATTTCTCCTCTATACCCCTGGAGGTACAGCGAACCTGTGACGAATCTGGCAAAATGGGGACAGAAATATTACCCTGATTTATTAGAAGAAATACATTTGAATTCTGGTGTTGATCCAGAATATATTCAAAGTGGTTTATTATATTTGGATATTGAAGATGAACTATCTCAGGCACTTCAGTGGGAAAATAATCATGATTATGAATTTGAAACTTTATCGGGTGAACAATTAAAAAAAGTTGAGCCAGGATTAGGTTTTTCAGCTTTAGAGTCAGATAAAAAAGGTTGGTTCACTCAATCCATTGGTCAAGTTCGTAATCCAAGACTTGTGAGAGCCCTAAGAGAAGACTTGCTTACACTTGGAGTGAAGATAGAGCAACAAACCGAGGCTATTTCTTTGATAAAAGAGGGCGGACGAGTAAAAGGGATTTTGACAGATAAAGGAGCTTTTTATGGTGATAAAATTATTGTCGCTGGAGGTGCATGGAGTGCACGTTTATTGGAAAAATGGGTAAAGATTCCAAAAATTGCACCTGTAAAAGGGCAAATGATTGTTTTTAAAGCAAAACCAGGTGTTGTTTCACGTATTGTGTTGAGTAAGGGGCGTTATGTGATACCTCGCAAAGATGGTCGGGTTGTTGTGGGGAGCACTCTTGAATTTGATGAGTTTGATAAAACAACGACAGATGAGGTTTTGCAAGAATTAAAACAGGAAGCTTATCGTATTATTCCCGCTTTGGAGAAGTATTCTGTAGAAAAACAGTGGGCAGGATTGCGCCCAGGCTCAATTGATGGTGTGCCCTATATAGGCGAGCATCCAGAGTTAGAGAATTTATTTCTAAATGCAGGGCATTTTCGTAATGGTGTAGTGATTGGCTTAGGTTCATGTCAGTTACTTGTGAATCAGTTGTTGGGAGATAAGCCAATTGTTGACCCAAGCCCCTATCTGTTAACTGGGGAGCGTTTGGTTAATGATAGTAAAGAAATTGATCTTCGTACGGCAATCTAAAAACTAAAGTGGTCGAAATAGACTTAAACTTCATAAGTTCTGATTTATTTCTTAAAACGCAGTGAAAAATCGGTTGCCGTTAAATGTTTTGTAATGGCACCTGTTGAAATATAGTCAATGCCAATACTGGCCAGGCTTTCTAATCTCTCATGAGTGATATTACCTGAAACTTCAAGTTTGGCTTGCCCTTTCTTATTGGACTGGTTAAGAGTCACAGCCTGTTTGAGCATCTCATTATCCATATTATCTAATAATAAAATATCTGCTTTTGCTTCTAATGCTTCCTGTAATTCTTCTAGTGTTTCAACTTCAACTTCAATTTTTAGTGTGTGTGGGCTTGTAGCACGAGCTGTTTCAATGGCTTTTGTAATAGAACCAGCAGCCATAATATGGTTTTCTTTAATTAAGATGCCATCAAATAAACCATGACGATGATTATAAGCACCACCACAAAATACTGCATATTTTTGGGCTTCCCTTAAACCTGGAATGGTTTTACGAGTGTCTAATAGTTTCACTGAACTGTTTTTTAGATATTTAACATAATTTGCTGTTGTGGTGGCAGTGCCAGAAAGAGTTTGTAAAAAATTCATTGCTGTACGCTCACCAGTTAATATTGTTCTGGCACTTCCTGTTAGACTACAAATGCGTTGATTTTCTGTTATGCTTTCACCATCTTGGAAATTCCAGTCAATGGTAATGGATTCTTCAGAATTTGATGTGAGTTGTTGAAATACTTCGTCAAACCAGCTTTTACCACAAAGAATGGCATTTTCTCTGCAAATCAGGTGGGCGGTGGCGTGAAGTTCTTTAGGAATTAAAGCGGCGGTAATATCCCCAGAGCCAATATCTTCGGCAAGAGCCTGAGTGACTTGAGATTGAATAATTGAATATGGAAGCATGTAAAATCCCTTGTTGAATCACAGTTGTTCAGCCTTAAACCTAGTTAAAACTTAAATGATTTTATCTGTTTGGTTATAATATTTCAAAAAATGACACAAGAAAAAGAATATAAGGATAAAAAATGGAATTAATTACGGGTCTTCTAAATGACTTGAATGGCTTAGTTTGGGGAAAACCGATGCTGGCCATGATTTTTGGCACAGGAATATTTTTAATGGTTGGCCTGAGATTTATGCCTCTATTGAACCTGAATCGGGGATTCAAATTACTATGGCAGGGTAGAGATAATGTTAGCAAAGATGATATTCCCAAAGGAGATGAAAAAGATAAGGAAGGTGAAATTTCCCCTTTCAATGCCTTAATGACCTCATTATCCGCTACCATTGGTACTGGAAATATTACGGGAGTAGCGACCGCCATTTTTATTGGAGGACCAGGAGCCTTATTCTGGATGTGGGTTACTGCATTAATTGGAATGGCTACAAAGTATGCTGAAGCTGTTTGTGCTGTGCACTATCGAGAAGTGGATGAAAAGGGCAGTTATCTGGGTGGCCCTATGTACTACATAAAAAATGGTTTAGGCAAGAAATGGCTTTGGTTAGGTTTTCTGTTTGCTTTATTTGGTGCTTTAGCTTCTTTTGGAATTGGCAATACTGTACAGGCAAACTCTGTGGCCAATGCACTTGAAGCTCAATTTAATATACCTCTTTGGGTGACGGGTGTCGCTTTACTACTACTGACAGGTGCTGTTGTATTAGGAGGCATTAAACGAATTGCTCAGGTGGCTGGAAAATTGGTTCCTTTTATGGCCATTGCTTATGTGAGTGCAGGACTGGTGGTGTTAATTACTCATTTTTCACAGATTCCAGAAGCTCTGATGTTAATTGTACAAAGTGCATTTAATCCAGTTGCTGCCACAGGTGGTTTTGCTGGTGCAACGATTATTATAGCCATTCAGATGGGAGTCGCACGAGGTATTTTTTCAAATGAAGCGGGTTTAGGCAGTGCGCCGATTGCACATGCTGCAGCTAAAACCAATAACCCTGTTCAACAGGGAATGATAGCCATGCTGGGTACATTTATAGATACTATTATTGTTTGTAGTATTACCGGTCTGGCAATTGTACTGACGGGTGTCTGGACGACAGGCGTCAAGGGTGCAGCATTAACCATTGCCGCCTTTGATCAAGTAATGCCAGAAATGGGAGGGGTTGTTGTGACGCTTGCACAGGCTGTTTTTGCATTTACAACCATATTGGGTTGGAGTGTTTATGGTGAACGTTGTACAGAATATTTATTTGGTATTCGTTCAGTTCTTATTTTTAGAGTGTTATGGATTATTGCTGTGCCAGTTGGGGCGGTAGGTGATTTAAGTTTTATCTGGTTATTAGCCGACACGTTGAATGCTTTGATGGCATTGCCTAATTTAATAGCTTTACTTTTATTAAGCCCAGTAATATTTAAACTGACTCGTGATTCAATTAATAAGTCTAGGAGTGAGGAGCTGTCAAAGACAAATAATTAAAGATATTGGCGTATTGTTAGCATATTGCCACGCTGGGTAAATTCCAATTGTTTCAACACGGACATACCCAGCAAAATCTCTTCAAGATTAGGTGTGATAATAGCCTTGATATTATATAAATGAATTTGTCCAATACTCATTTTTTTAATAATGGTTTGATAACCTGTGCTTCTGCCATTAGCGGTTGAAATAGGAATTTTACGCCCTTTTTTTAATTCCAATTGTTGGGCAAGATATTCTGGAATTGCGACATACGTTGCCCCTGTATCCAGAAGAAAAACAGCTTTATGACCATTAATTTTTCCTGTGCCAACGTAGTGACCAGAGCGATTTCGTTTTAGAGTAATTTCAAGGTGTTTATCACTTGTGTGAGTGGTGAGAATTTTCTGATTGGGGTTATTTTTAGTGTCGATAACCCCTTGAAATAAATAGGTAAGTAGACCTAAGCCGATTACCATCGAGGTGACCATCATAACAAGGCCAATTCTACTGGTTTCAGATTTATGATCCAATGGGCTGTATTATTCCGTTTTTTCTTGTAAATCTTCCAAAACAGCATCCATTGCACGTTCAAACACGGGAGATTCATCAAGAATGTTTGCTTGCTTGTTTCTTAATGCAAAACTTAAACCCTGTAATGATTTTTCTGCAATTTGACCTGTCTGGGTAACAAAAATGTAGGCGCTGGCATCCTCACTCATCCAGGATATTTTGGCACGATAGCTTTTCCCATCGCCACCATGGAATTCAACCCAGGCGCCTGATGTTAAGTTACGTGCCTGTTGTGTATAAGCATCTTCAACTAAATCATCTTCACCATTATCGGAAATGGCTTGTTCAGAACCATCTTCAAGAGAAGCAAGAAGGTGATCTTCCTCAAGGGCATCCAGGTTGGAAAGATTTCCATCCAGCATGATGTCAACCCCGGCATCGATACTTTCTAATTGTTCTGGACTAAGCTCTGAGTCCAGATCCGAACCCAAGTCATCTGTTTTTATAGCACCTGTATTAGTTAAACTATCAGAACCACTAATATCAGAGTTATTAATATCTGAGCTACGTCTTTGTTGCATCTGGTTGATTTGATTGCTTGAAACATAAGCATCACCATTTTGTGATAGTTCACTGTCATTGATGCCTTGTCCTTTCATACAGGCAAGGTGGCAATTTTGCAGATCTTGCAAGAGTTGTTCACGAAGGTCTTTAGGATAATGGATTCTATCCAGGCCAGCATTGAGGGCATTTAAAATGCCAGGAATGACTCTGACCAGTTGTTTTTGACTTTGAATATCTGATTTTGGATCAATACTCCAAATTAACGTGTCGACAAATGTCATAGCCATATCCCATTCGTCACTCTCCATGCCATCACTAAAGAAAATGTCAAACATGACATCTTTCCAGACTCTTTCAAGTAGCAGGACAATATTATGCGGTAATTCTTTGGTACTCATTCGAGAACTAAGTTCAGTGCTTACCAGTTTTAGTGCGGCATCCTTGGATGGCCCTTTTTTAAGAGCAATACCTTGATTGAACTGAGTTAGGAAACGATGTAGATCTTCTAGTAATTCACCAAAAAATGAGGCATCGCACTCCTGAGTTTGTTCATTTGATATCCGGCTGACCAGGCTTTCTAATTTTAGGTAAAGAGGATTGTCCTGAGCGGTTACGTTATCAGTAACTCCTAAACCAGCATTGGCTAACTCATTGAGAAGTTTACGAGCTGGATGTGCTTTATTTCTAAAAAAACTTTTATCCTGAAGAGCAATTTTAATGATTGGTATCTGTAGACGACTGAGTAATGATTTAACGGAATCAACTAGATTTTTATCATCCAGAATAAAATCAAATAACATGCCGATGACATCAATGATATCGTCATCACTTTGGTTAATGGCTTGTTTCTGCTGGTTTGATTGTAATGACTGTTTAAGTGCTTCTTTGAGTAAGTTGCTGGTCATGGCACCACTGCCACCACCTACTTGTGTTACATTACTATAAGTTTCAGGAGATACTTGCATTTGAGTGAGAGTCGACATGACATCTTCAGTTGATGCATATTGAGCCTGAGGTATTTGCTGTTGACTGGGTTTGTTCTGTGAAATTAACTGTTGAATCAATGCAAAGGCTTGTGCTTCGTCATTGTTCCCTGCCTGTTGTTCAGGCTGATGCATGAACTGAGAAAGTCCAGAGCCTTCTTGACCTGGCTCTTCTTGGGTATCATTTTGTACAGGTGTGTTGATAAGTCCACCAAGACCTGTTCCTTGAGAGCTTGGTTGTCTTTTTACTGCATTTTTATAACTGACTTTAAGATCGGGTAGAATACCTTTTTCAACCAGCATATGATTGCTGTGTTCATACAATTCGCTTAATTTGGTTATAAAATTAATATCAAAAAGTTTGAAAACCAGTAGTTTAACTTTAATCTCGGCTTCAAGTGTATCAACAGCAAGAGCAAATGAATTACACAATGAAGTGGGGCCCATGGGATTATTTTCAGAAGTGATTTTTAAACCTTTATAAAGATAAGAAAGACGTTGATTTAATTGGTTAAGGTTGTCTTTGTTATCTCTTTCAGCTTTTGCCACCATATTGTGTGTTGCTAAATCTTCTTCAAGATTGTCATCAGCAACTAAAGACAGACTGTCGACATCAGATATGACTTGCTCTGACTTTGTCTCACCTTGAATGGTTTCAGTGGAAAAGCCTAGACTCACATTTGAGATAAACTCTTCATAGGCAATGCTTCGACGTAAGCGTACAATACGCATTGCGTCAAAATAGGTATTTTGATCGGTTGCATTTTCTGATTTTTCAGCCATTTCAAAGAGCTGTGTGTCAACATTGTCAAATAATGTTGAGATAGCATCATTTGTCCATTGACTGGTATATTGAATTAAATCACCTAATGGGCCTTCAGGCGTCATTGAGTTTTGTACCCTTTTTTGTAATAGAGAGTCTTGTAATAAAGAGTCTTGTGTTAAACTATTTTTACGACGGCGATTGTCTTCAGTAGAAGCACTTTTTCCTTGCCGACTAAACTGTAAGATATTGTTTTTAGGTTGCATATTAGACCACACTATTTCTGTTTTTTTATGGTTAAGTGATTGCTGGAAATCTGAAGCTGTTAGAACCAGAAACAGTTAGAACCATAAACAGCGATTAGAACTTCGAGTATAGTTAAATCATAATACTAATTAATCAATATGTCTTTGAGCTAGTCCACAATCACAACAAATTTAGTTTCTTATCTAAAAGTGCTTGTTGCAGTCAAAGTTTAAGAAAGTTCTATTTTAGTTGCTTAGGTTCAATAATAGAACATTTATAGGATTTTTTCACTCCATTTTTTTGAGTTAAACAAAACAAAGGTTATATTTTTTAAATATGTATGATATTTCTGATGGCTGGTTCGAACAATCTCATAAAATATGTTCACCAAACTATAATGAAAGGCCTGATAATACGCTGATTAATGCCATTATTATTCACTCTATTTCACTGCCTCCTGGCTGTTATGGTGGAGATGATATCAGTCTTTTTTTTTCTAATAAGCTAGATTGCACTAAAGACCCCTTTTATGATGAAATTCGAGGTGTAGAAGTGTCTTCACATTTATTGATTCGCCGTACTGGTGAATTAATTCAGTACGTCAACCTTCATTCACGAGCCTGGCATGCAGGACAATCTCGATTAGGTCAACAGGAGAATTGTAATGATTTTTCTATTGGCATTGAGCTTGAAGGTACGGATAATAGTCTCTTTGAAACAGCCCAATATAATACATTATCGGGTGTGGTTAATTCCTTAATGGAGTATTTCCCTGAAATTACTCAGGAGCGAATTGTTGGTCATAGTGATATTGCACCAGGTCGTAAAACTGATCCTGGAACTGGCTTTAATTGGACACTTTGGCGAAAGACGATAGAAAATAAGAGCAGTTAACAACTGTGATTAGGGCTAGTATATTAATCTTAAATAGCGAGAAACAAAGAAAAGATGACAGTTTATAGCGGGCATTTACGTAAAATGCGTTCTCATTATGAAAACTCAGTGATACCAGTTGAGTATTTTTTAACACTGGATGATGATTTAGAAACAATACCTCTTAATGGAATGTTGGGGAAACACCTCACAATTCGTTTTAAAAATGAAATACATTGCATCTCTTGTGGACGTAAAAGTAATAAAAGTTTTAATCAAGGACATTGTTATCCTTGCTTTACTCGTCTGGCATCCTGTGATAAATGCATTATGAGTCCGGAAAAATGTCATTTTGAACAGGGGACATGCAGAGAACCACAATGGGGACAAGATCATTGTATGCAATCACACTATGTGTATCTGGCAAATTCCTCAGGCCTGAAGGTGGGTATTACCCGTGGTGATCAGCTGCCTACTCGTTGGATAGATCAGGGTGCTATTCAGGCACTTGCTATTTTTAAAGTCAGTCAACGTTATTACTCAGGACTGATGGAAATTTTGTATAAGGAGAAAGTGTCTGACCGAACACAATGGCAGAGAATGCTTAAAGGTCAGGCTGAAGAAATGGATTTGCTTCAGCAGCAGCAAGAATTAAATGAAGTTTTTTCTGAGCAAATTGAGGATATGAAATCTGATTTGCCTGAAGGTTCTATAGAAACAATAAATAATAAGGGAATGACTGAAATACTTTATCCTGTTGAAACCTATCCGGAAAAAATAAAATCATTTAATTTAGATAAACAGACAGTGGTTGAAGGTACATTGATAGGAATAAAGGGACAATATTTAATACTCGATACAGGAGTGATCAATATCCGAAAATTTTCTGGCTATCATATTGATTTTGAAGTGGAATAATACTTAACTATTTTGGTTCAAGAATGCGCTGGGTTAAATGCAATAGTTTTTCTTTGTCCATAGGTTTGACCATAAAGCAGCAGGCGCCGAGTTTTTTTGCCCAAATTCTGCCTGATGATTGTTCTTCGCCACTGATCAAAACTATAGGAATATGTTTTGTGGTGGCATGACGCTTTAGATATCGTGTAGCCTGATAACCATTAACATTAGGCATTACAATATCCATTAAAATCAGATCAGGGTGTTCTTGTTTGGTTTTTAGTATCCCTTCTCGACCATCACCCGCACTTATTGTTTTATAACCCGCGTCACTAAGCCATTTTCGACAAGCTGCTACTTGAGTTTTTGAGTCATCAACAATTAAAATGGTTGTATCAATATTAAGAGTAAGGTTATCAACCTCAGAATCCAACTTTGGATGTGAGTGAGTGGATAATTTAGACGGTGTTTTATTGTCGTTTTGCTTTGAAGATGAAAAAAAATTGCTAAGACGTGATAGAAAGCCCATTCATTTCCTTATCGTGCTAATCGTTTTGTCAGTAATCTAGAATTATAGGCATCCTGAAGAGAGATAACAACTCTTTGCAAGTGTGAGCTCTTTGATGTGCTCTAAAAAGCTAATATTTTCTCACTCACAGTCTCTTATTGGACAGGTATTTTTTCCTGTATTGTTTTCATAAGGCCAGCACAATCCAATCCATAATCATGGTGGACTTGTTGTTGAGTGGCGTGCTCAGGATAAGTATCAGGTAGCCCTAGATTGATAATTGGACAGGTAGAAATTTGACTGGCCAAACTTTCATTGACTGCACTTCCTGCACCACCAATAATGGTATTATCCTCTAAGGTTAACAGCAAATGACATGTTTTAACCTGTTCGAAGATAAGTGTTGAATCAAGTGGTTTAATAAAACGCATATTGATCACTTTAATGTGGTAACTGTTTTTTAACTTTTCTGCAGCCATTAATGCTTCATTGAGCAGACTTCCAAAACTTAAGATGACAATTATTTTTTGTGAGCTACTTTTAATAACCGGAGCATTAACAGAGTCATGAGTAGGAGTTTCTTTATGACTGTCAAAAACGAGTTCTCCTTTGCCTGTTTCAAGCTGGAGAACTTGTTGTTTATTTATAGCCTGTCCGGCTCCCTTGCCTCGTGGATAACGGACAGCAACGGGAGAATTAAGAGAAAAACCATAGTCCAGCATGTGATAGCATTCATTTTCATCTGCTGGTGCCATTATTGTCATATTAGGAATACAGCGCATAAAACTTAAATCAAAGCTACCTGAATGTGTTGCGCCATCACCACCTACAATTCCACCCCGATCAATGGCGAATAATACGGATAAATTTTGTAATGCAACATCATGGATGAGTTGATCATAAGCTCTTTGTAAAAATGAAGAGTAGATTGCCACCACAGGTTTTAAACCTTCACAGGCCATACCAGCCGCTAGTGTAACGCTGTGCTGTTCAGCAATACCCACATCATAATATCGGTCAGAAAATTGTTCTGAAAAAGCAACTAATCCAGAGCCTTCACGCATTGCGGGTGTAATACCGATCAATTGTTCATTTTTATGTGCAGCATCAACAATCCATTCACTGAATACTTGTGTATAAGTCAAACCAACGGGGGGGGTAGAAATTGCGGCGACTTCTTCTGTTTGTTGATTGTCTTGTCCTTGAGCTATCTGTTCTTGTGTGGTTTGAGATTCTTTATAGTTTTTATAAAATCCTGGGGCGGCTGCATGGTATTGAGTCGGAGCTTGTTCAGCAGGTTCAAAGCCCTTTCCTTTACGTGTGACAACATGCAAAAACTGGGGGCCAGATAATTGTTTGATATTTTTTAGAGTTGTTAAAAGTGTAGGGAGATCATGACCATCAACGGGGCCAATATAATTAAAGCCCAGCTCTTCAAACAAAGTACCAGGAATCACCATTCCTTTCATATGCTCTTCGGCACGACAGGCAAGCTCCCAAACTGAGGGCATAGAACTGAGTACTTTTTTGGAGTTTGATTTAACAGTGGAATAAAATTTTCCAGAGAGTACTTTGGCAAAATAATTAGATAATCCACCTACATTGGGTGATATTGACATGTCGTTGTCGTTTAGAATGACCAATAAATCAGCATCGAGATCACCCGCATGATTTAAAGCTTCAAATGCCATTCCTGCAGTCATGGCGCCATCACCAATAACGGCAATAGATTTTTGCTTTAAGCCGTTTTTGTTTGCGGCAATTGCCATGCCTAAAGCGGCACTGATGGATGTGCTGGAATGACCAACACCAAAGGCATCATAGGGACTTTCTGAACGTTTTGGGAAACCTGAAAGACCATCTTTTATACGAATTGAATCCAGTTGCTGTGCACGACCGGTGAGTATTTTATGTGGGTAAGCCTGGTGACCAACATCCCAGATTATTTTATCGTCAGGGGTATCAAATATTCGATGTAAGGCAATTGTTAATTCAACTGCACCTAAATTGGAGGACAAGTGCCCACCCACTTTATCTAAAGTTTGTAATAAAAATGAACGAAGTTCTGTTGCTAATAATATTAATTGATCTTTATCCAGACATTTCAAATCTTCAGGAGAATTGATGGTCGATAATAATGGATAACGCAAAAGATCTGTCATATTTGTATCATCAAGAGATTACTATCAATTTTTCAGATAGTTATTACTACAGGAAACTGCAGAGCTTTAATAACTGCAGGGCTTTTAGAATAAGTAGGCTAATTTGGCAGTATACCTTAATTTAATGATCACGGGTAATAATATATTCAGAGAGCCAGCGCAATGGATCAGCATTATGATTAAATTGACTCAGACTGTCTAAAGCATTTTGGTGGCATTGATTTGCCATATTTTTTGCACCGTCAAGGCCTAAAAGTGCAGGGTATGTGGCCTTATTAAGGCTGATATCTGCACCTTGCTGTTTACCCAGAGTTTGGGTATCTGATTCGATATCTAAAATATCATCTTTGATTTGAAAGGAAAGACCAATATTTTTAGCGTAGTTTTCTAATGCATCTAATTCAGAGTCTTTCGTATTTTTAGAGCAGAGTGCTCCTAGTTGGACACTAGCACGAATTAATGCACCAGTTTTATGTTCATGCATAACTTTTAATTGCTCCAGTGATAAACTTTTTCCAGTTGCCTCCAAATCAATGGCTTGACCTCCAGCCATACCTGCTGCACCACTGGCATGAGCTAAAGTTTTTATCATGGGTAGAATCAATTTGGCATCCAGGTATTTATTATTACTGAGTGCTTCAAAGGCAAGTGTTTGTAAAGCATCACCTGTTAGCAGGGCAGTGGCTTCAGAAAACTGCTTATGACATGTAGGTTTGCCGCGACGTAAATTATCATCGTCCATGGCCGGCATATCATCGTGAACCAGAGAATAACAATGTATCAGTTCAACAGCACAAGCTGAGGTGTCTTGATGTTCTGTAGGTATATTGAGTGCTTGACCAGTAAGATAAACCAATAGGGGACGGACTCTTTTTCCACCATTGAATACGCTGTAATGCATTGCCTGGTGCAACTTAGTTGCAATATTTGATGTATTCTTAATGAGCTCTTCGAGAGCATGATCAACTCTTTTTTGATATTGCCGGGTTAATTGTTTCAAGTGCACTACAGTGAATCCTTATTATAGTCTTCAAGAGAAGACTTATTCCCTTCTTCCAATTCTTTATCTTCGAGGAGAATTTGTACTTTTTGCTGTGCATCAGTTAATGCACTTTGACAAGCTCGTGTTAAATGAATACCACGTTCAAAATCCTGAAGTGATTGTTCCAAACTTAAATCACCATTTTCTAGAGCATCAACCAGTTTTTCTAACTCATTGAGAGATGATTCAAAGTTAAAGCTTTTTTCTTCTTTTTTTGTCATATACTTCGGCTTATTTCGAGGTTTTAAGTCAGTTAATGTATAATTGGCAGAAAATCATTTAAAATACGTATTGTTTAACAATTATTAAGTATTTTTAATATAGATTTTAGGGTAATTGTAATCTTGCGTTTACTGATCGTAAAGAGCTTTAGTCAGTTTTTTTGCATAATAAAAAAACATAGTCAAAAATATTTGAATAAAGCCAATATAATGTGACCAAAGAGCCTTTCTTTAGATTTAATTTTGAGATTTTGCATATGAATACTTGTTTAAAAATATCATTTTTAGGTATTTTTCAAATTTTCCGAATATTAATGGTTTCTGGAATATTACTCCTTTCCTTTTTTAGTACAGTAGCTTTTGCTGATGTTTGGGATAAATTAGGTAGCCATGCTGAGGAATATCAGGAAAATGAAGGGATAGAGGATTATGTTTGGAAAGAAACGGAGAGTAACTTACCTGAATACCCACAAGAAAGTGATCTACTTGAAGTAGCAGGTCCTCCAGCTTATAGAAATTATCAATATTTGATTGATGAAAAAAACTTGAATGTGGGCAAGGATGGCGTTGTTCGTTATAGTCTTGTGATCCGCTCTCCAGGAGGAGCGGATAATGTTATGTTTGATGGTATTCATTGTATTCAGAATCAGATTAAAAATTATGCATATGGTAGTACCGATATGGACGGTAATAAGAAGTTTACTTTAAAGCAAACGACTGAATGGAAGAGTTTCCGGCCCTCTGGAGTGACTGCCTATGGGAAAATTTTTGCCACAAATTATTTTTGCAACCATGATGGTATAGTTTTAACTCGCCATGAAATTATTCAAAATATGAAATACGGTAAAGGTCCAGTGGATGGACTTTATAATTGAGTCATCAATATTCTCAATAAATTATCTTACACTATAAATTCTTAGTTGATACTGACTTGTTAAGAACCAGGGATTTGCTTTTCCAGCGGAAATTCAGGAATGAAAATAAAAAAACAAATTATATCCAGAAAAGAACATTCAGTTTCCAGAGACTCAATTAGTGATAATGCACTAAAAGTACTCTATCGTCTTAAAGATGCAGGGTACCAGGCTTATCTTGTTGGTGGTGGTGTTAGAGATCTATTATTGGGGCAAAAGCCTAAAGATTTTGATGTGGCAACGGATGCACATCCTGATGAAATTAAAAGTTTGTTTAGAAATTGCCGTCTAATTGGGCGGCGTTTTCGTTTAGCACATATTCTTTATGGTCGTGATGTCATTGAGGTTGCTACATTTAGAGGGCCTCATGAAGGTAAAAGTCCAAGCCACGCAGATCAAAATAAAGAAGGCCGTATTATTAGAGACAATGTTTATGGCAGTCTCGAAGAAGATGCTCTGCGTCGGGATTTTTCCATTAATGCTCTCTACTACAATATTCGTGATGATTCGATAGTTGATTTTACCGGAGGCATGAATGATTTGGATAATAAAATTATTCGCATGATTGGTGATGCAGATACGCGTTACCGCGAAGATCCTGTGAGAATGCTAAGAGCTGTTCGTTTTGCTGCAAAGCTGAATTTTCAAATAGAAGGGAAAACCAGTGATTTGGTTTTTGATCTTGGCCGTCTCTTAGAAGATATTCCAGTTGCCAGACTTTTTGATGAAACTATTAAACTATTTCAGGGTGGTTATGGACTAAGGTGTTTTCAATTACTCAGAGAATACAATCTGTTTGAATTATTGTTTCCAATGACTGAGGCATCGATTAACAGCTCTGATCATGGCAGTAGAACTTTAACCATTATTGAACAGGCATTACGAAACACAGATGAAAGAATTGCTTCTGGTAAATCAGTTAATCCGGCCTTTTTTCTTGCGGTTTTGCTTTGGTATCCTATGCATGAATACAAAAGTCGTTTTGTTGAACGGGGTGAGCATGAAATGGAAGCGCTGCTTAGTGCAAGTAGGGAGGTTATTACCCGTCAACAGGCATATACTTCTATTCCCAAGCGATTTAGTTTAATGATGCGTGAAATTTGGCATATGCAACCCCAATTACAACATCCAACACGAAAGAGAGCGATACGTACACTCACCAATAAGCGCTTTCGTGCAGGCTATGATTTTCTATTGTTAAGAAATACCGTGGGTGAAACAGAATTAGCTTCACTGTGTGAATGGTGGACTGATATTCAGACTAAAAATAAAGCTGAGCAGGAACGAATGTGTGACCTGCTGGGAAAGAATCAGAAAAAGCCTAAAAGACGAAATAATCGACGTCGTGCAAAAAATAATAGTCAAAATGTAAAGAGTACAATGAGTTCGGTTAACAGTGAATGATATGCTATATCAGTTTGGGAAGTAACTTAGATTATCCTATTGTACAATTACAAACAGCTCTGGATGCCTTTAACTCTGATTCCAAAATAATTCTTTTGCATACGTCCGCTTTTTATCAAAGTAAGGCATTAACTTTATCGAATACTCCACCACAAAATGATTATATTAATGCTGTGGCTAAAGTGGGAACGACATTATCAGCTGAACAATTATTAAAAAAATTAAATGAGATTGAAGCATCACAAGGGCGTGAACGAAATGAAAAGTGGGGAGCCAGAACATTGGATTTAGATATTTTGCTCTATGGTCAGTTACAAATTCAGACTGAAAATTTAGTTATACCTCATTCTCAGATGAAATATAGAAATTTTGTTATTCATCCGCTTTTTGAAATTGCTGGTGACATTAACATCCCAGGTTTGGGTGAGCTTAAATCTTTGTCTGAGAAAATGAATTGGGATGGCTTACATAAAATTGAAACTCCTTTGATTCGCTGAAGGTTCTACATGAATAAGATAACAACGACAACACTCAAGAAAATGAAAGTAGCAGGTGAAAAATTTACCTGTCTAACTGCTTATGATGCCAGTTTTGCAATCGCCCAGGAAGAAGCAGGTGTTGAAGTAATTCTGGTGGGAGACTCTCTGGGGATGGTGGTGAAAGGACAAAATAGTACACTGTCTGTTTCCATGGATGAAATGGTTTATCACACATCTAATGTTTCCAGGGTCTGCCAAAAATCCTTAATCATGTCAGACTTGCCTTTTGCTGCGGATATCACCAAAGAGCAGGCTTATAGTAATTCTGCACGCCTGATTGGTGAAGGTGGTGCACACATGGTCAAAATAGAAGGCGGTGTAACTATGTTGGAAACCATTGAGTTTCTTGCTCAAAGAGGAGTTGCGGTCTGTTCTCATCTGGGATTATTGCCTCAATCTGTTTATAAAATGGGAGGGTATCGAATTCAAGGACGCACGTCCCAAGAAGCTGAGCAAATTCTTAATGATGCCCTTGAGCTAGAAAAGGCTGGCGCTGATATTATATTACTGGAATGTGTGCCCACTGAATTGGCGTCACGTATTACTAATAGTGTCAATATACCGGTTATTGGTATTGGTGCTGGAGCAGATTGTGATGCACAGGTTTTAGTTTGTTATGATATGTTAGGTTTGACAAATGGAACCCCAGCTCGTTTTGTAAAAAATTTCTTAGCAGAAACTCATTCCATACAAGATGCTTTTAAAACCTATGTAGAGCAGGTAAAAAATAGTCAATTTCCTGCTGATGAACACACCTTTAACTAAATACGACTGTTTTAATGCAAATTATACACACTATCTCTGAGATAAGAGAACGGGTCGCTGCTTATAAACAGGCAGGAAAAACGATTGGTTTTGTGCCAACGATGGGAAATTTGCATCAGGGGCATATACAACTGGTTCGCATGGCATTATCGTGTTCAGATATTGTTATTTGCAGTATTTTTGTCAATCCCCTGCAATTTGGTGAAGGTGAAGATTTTGAGCAGTACCCCAGAACTCTGGATGCTGATGCTGAACAATTAGAACAAATTGGATGTGATATTGTTTTTGCACCGAGTGTGGATGAGATGTATCCAGATTTATTTGGAGGAGGGTGCGATCAAAGCCAGGTTTTTGTCCCTGATATCAGTAATATTCTTGAAGGAGCTGCACGGCCAGGACATTTTATAGGGGTTGCAACAATTGTTGCTAAGCTTTTTAATATGGTGCTGCCTGATAAAGCTGTTTTTGGTGAAAAAGATTATCAACAGCTACAGGTGATTAAACGTTTTGTTGAAGAGTTGTGCTTTCCTGTTGAAATTTTATCACATCCAATTGTCCGGGAGAGTAATGGTTTAGCCATGAGTTCTCGAAATGGTTATTTGAGTGAAGAACAGAGACAACAAGCTTCAGCCCTATATAAAACCTTATGTAGCCTCAAAAAGCAGATTACCAATCACTCTCATAGTGATAATGAGCTGGAATTTTTTGCCCAAATTGAGCAAGAATCAATAAGACAACTTAATGCTCAGGGGTTTAAAACCGATTATTTGACTATTCGAAACTCCGATTTATCTATACCAACAAAAAATAATAAACATCTGGTTATTTTAGTAACGGCCTACCTTGGTAGTACACGCCTACTGGATAATATACAAATCTCCCTTTAATACATAATTTTGACATCTTCAATAGTTGAACAAAAGCATGATAAAATCTTTAGGACTTGCTCAGAAAAATGATATAGAAATGGCAGTTTGGTTTTATTTTGACAAAAGTTAAATATGAGTTAACGTATAATTTTGCAAAAAGAGGGTTTCATGATAAAATGTCCGGCCATTTTTAAAGAAATTACGACTCTTTACTTTTAGAAAGAGGTGTGATGGAAGTGAAAAGTGGGCAAATTCCAGCAAAAGTTTATCTTTAAGCTGATTGTAAATATCGATGACTATATAATGATGGCCAGGAAATCAAATGCAGTGTTCAATGCTTAAATGCAAATTACACCGAGTCACTGTGACTCACTCAGAGCTCGAATACGAAGGTTCTTGTGCCATTGATACTGATTTGATGGAAGCTGCTGGTATTCTTGAATATGAGCAAATAGAAATTTATAACATCACCAATGGTGAACGTTTTTCAACCTATGCCATTAAAGCAGAGGCTGGTTCCAATATTATTTCTGTCAATGGTGCAGCAGCTCATAAAGCGAATCCAAATGATATGATTATTATTGCGGCTTATGCCAGCTTAAATGAAGAAGAACTAAAAACCTATAAACCCAAGCTGGTTTATGTTGATAGTCAAAATAATATCACTCATACTAATAATCAAATTCCTGTTCAAGCCGTTAGTTAAGTTTTGTTGTGTTTTTAAGTTTATGTTAGGGTATACCAAAATATAAAATTAAAAACATATCAATATCAATGAAAATTCCCTTCATCACTAGAAAATAACAAGAATAGTTCTATACTATATATCTACTTTATATAGAATTTTAAATTATTTATTGCCGTTACGATAATTTATGGTTCTCATAACAACAGTTAATAAATTCAAATTTTATCTGAAGGCTAGTCCTTCTTTAATTCTATTATGGAGATATCATGGAAAAGGCTGATATTGGCTTAATTGGTTTGGCCGTCATGGGGCAAAACCTTGCTCTGAATATCAATGATCATGGCTTTAAACTTTCTGTATTCAATCGCACAACCAGTAAGGTTGATGATTTTATAAATGGCTCTGCCCGTGGAACCAATATTATTGGCACTCATTCAATTGAAGAATTTGTGAATACGCTGGAATCTCCCCGTCGAATTTTGCTTATGGTAAAAGCTGGAGAAGTTGTCGATCATTTTATTGATCTCTTACTTCCACATTTATCAACGGGTGATATTATCATGGATGGTGGTAATTCACTGTATACTGATACCACAAGACGGGTTAGAACACTTGAAGAAGAAGGTATTATTTATCTGGGAACAGGAATTTCTGGAGGAGAAGAAGGTGCGAGAAATGGCCCTTCTATTATGCCTGGAGGTAACAAAAAAGGTTGGCATCATGTTAAAAATATTTTACAGACTATTACTGCTAAAGTTGATGGTGAACCATGTTGTGCCTGGATTGGTGAAGAAGGAGCTGGTCATTATGTAAAGATGGTGCATAACGGGATTGAATATGGTGATATGCAGTTGATCTGTGAAGCCTATCAGTTTTTACGTGAAGGTCTATCTTTAAGTGTTGATGAAATTGCAGATATTTTTTCTCAATGGAATGAAGGTGAGCTTAATTCTTATCTGATTGAAATTACAAGCCATATTTTAAGAGTTAAAGATTCTGATGGAGAGCCTCTGGTTGATAAAATATTGGATACAGCTGGTCAAAAAGGTACGGGAAAATGGACTGCTATCAATTCATTAGAATTAGGCATTCCTCTGACATTAATTGGTGAGGCGGTATTTGCTCGTTTTTTATCTGCTTTAAAATCAGAGCGTGTTAAAGCATCGAAAGTACTGTCTGGTCCAGATATAAAGTTTGATTACTCAGCAGAGGATAAAGAAAAATATATCTCAGCAGTTAAAGATGCACTTTACGCATCAAAGATAATCTCTTATACACAGGGCTATATGTTGATGAGAGAAGCTGCAAATGAATATCAATGGAATCTAAATTATGGTGGTATTGCATTGATGTGGCGTGGTGGTTGTATTATTCGTAGCCGATTCCTTGATAGTATTAAGCATGCTTATAGCCAAAATCCCGAGTTGGAAAGTTTATTATTAGATGATTTTTTTCAACAAGCTATAGAGTCAACACAAATGGGCTGGCGTAAAACGATTTCTCGAGCGGTTGAGTCAGGAATTCCAGTTCCAGGATTTGCTGCAGCGCTTACTTTTTATGATGGTTATAGAATGGCATCTGTCCCAGCTAATTTATTGCAAGCACAGCGTGATTATTTTGGCGCACATACTTTTGAACGCGTTGATCAGCCTCGCGGTCAGTTTTACCACCATGAATGGAATACTGAGGACTGAGAATGACTCAAATTAATGAACCTTGTACCGTAATTATTTTTGGTGTGACAGGTCACCTAAGCAAAAATAAATTATTACCTGCGCTTTACCATCTGGAAGAAGCAAATCGTTTACCTGAAGAAGTGACGATTATTGGTTTTGGTCGACGCGATTGGACAGATGAACAGTGGGCTGATGAAGTTAAAAGTGAAATTAATGCGCGAGCGCGTGGTGGAATTGATGATGAAGTGTTTAAACGTTTTACCCAACGATTGCATTTTCAAGAGGGTGATCTAAAAGATGAAACTTCGTTTGAAGCTTTAAAAAAACGATTAGATGATGTTGAGATTTTTCCAACCAATCATATTTTCTATTTGGCGATACGACCTCAGGATTATAACTTCGTGACTAAAAATTTAGTTGCCAGTAAATTGAATGAAGAACACAATGGTTATAGTCGTTTAGTTATAGAGAAACCTTTTGGCCATGATCTGGAAAGTTCAGAGGTGCTTAACACGCAACTGCATAAAAATTTTCGTGAAGAACAACTTTATCGTATTGATCATTATCTTGGTAAAGATACCGTTCAGAATATTCTTGTCTTTCGTTTTGCAAATTTACTTCTTGAGCCATTATGGAATCGAAACTATATTGATCATGTACAAATTACTCATGCCGAAACGGCAGGGGTAGGTGGTCGTTCACATTACTATGATTCAGCTGGTGCCCTGAGAGATATGATTCAAAGTCATTTATTGCAAATGTTAGCCCTTGTTGCTATGGAGCCTCCTGCTCATCTGGATGCGAATGCTCTGCGTGATGAAAAAGTAAAAGCGCTACGTTCTATTCGTCCTATTAGTCGAAATTCAGTTAACATGCATGCTTTTCGTGCTCAATACTCGACGGGTACCGTTGATGGTGAATCTGTTCTCGGTTATATGGATGAAGATGATATTGCCCCGGGTAGTACGACAGAAACATTTGCTGCAATGAAACTTTATGTGGATAACTGGCGTTGGAAAGGCGTACCCTTTTATTTGCGTACTGGTAAACGAATGAAAGAGAATAACTTTTTAGTCAGTATTCGTTTTAAACGTCCACCACAGCAATTATTTAAAGATACTGCATTGAAACAGATGGAACCAAATTGGATACTTTTGAATATCCAGCCTGAAGAATGTTTAAGAATTGAAATGCAGGTGAAAAAATCAGGACTTGAATTAGAAACGAATATTACTCAATTAGAAGCCTGCTCCTGTGATAATAAAGAACAAATTGATGCCTATGAGGCTTTGTTACTAGAAGTTATGGAAGGCGATCAATCTCAATTTTTGCGTTTTGATGAAGTATCATGGGCATGGAAAATTGTTGATCCTGTTTTACGTTCATGGATGGAAGAACAGGATTATATTCATACTTATCCTGCTGGCTCATGGGGGCCTGATGTTTCGTCCAGATTGTTTGATAGTAATGACCAGTTCTGGCGGAATAAATTGGATGCTAAAAACTGTGAATTATAAACTTGTCTTTGAATACATATTATTTATTCAGTAATAGACTTTATAGTTGTTTCTTTTTCACCCTTTAGTAAATGTAATATGGGTGAGAGGGGATGGTTGTGGTCGTCTTTTCAAGGACTAAAGTACAGCATTGATGTATTTGAAACGTCTCGAAAAAATTGACCACACTTTGCATTTGCAAAGTCTCTGATTTCACTTTGGTAAAATATTTTTATCTATTTCTTATAATGCCACTGGTGCATGTTTCTTATATTTATTTCTATCCTTTATTGCTTGACCGTATAGTTTTAGATATTTTTTAGCACTTTCTTTCCATGAATACTCCTGTTTCATACCTGTTATCATGAGTTTTTTCCAGACGTCTTTATTTTGGTACAAAAGTGATGACAGAGTAATTGCATCAACGATAGTTGAACCTTTTGACTCATGAAAGACTATTCCTGTTGCTGTATGATTGTTTAAATTTTTTTTAGATGCATGAATAACAGTGTCACCCAGGCCTCCAGTTTCTCTGACAATAGGAACTGTTCCATAACGTAAACTATAAAGCTGATTAAGACCACAGGGTTCAAAGCGTGAAGGCATTAAAAAGGCATCGACACCTGCTTCAATTAAATGGGATAGAGATTCATCATATCCAAGTTGAATTTGAATCTTTTCAGGGTAGTTATTCACCCATTGTCTTAATCTGGATTCCAACTCAAGATCACCGGAACCAAGAACAACGATCTGTACAGGGAGTTCTAAAATTTCTTCCATATGTTCTAATACAAGATCAATACCTTTTTGATAAACAAGACGGGCAACAATTCCAAGTAATATGGTGTTTTTCTTTTTGGGTAAGTTAAAATGTTTCTGCACCGCGCTTTTATTTTTTTGTTTGTTGTCCAAAGTTTTTATGGAATAATTTTTTGTGATCATAGTATCTTTTGCTGGATTCCATTCTTTCATATCAATTCCATTTAATATGCCGGAAAGTCTCTCACTACGATAGGATAATAAACCAGATAAACCATACCCAAATTCTTCATGTTGTATTTCTTCAGCATATGATGGACTAACTGTATTAACTCGATCGGAAAAAACAAGCCCTCCTTTGATAAAAGAGAAGTCATCATGAAATTCTAACTCATGGTGGTTCCAAAGATGCTTGGGTAATTCTAATGCATCAAATCGATCCTTTGAATAGACCCCCATATGAGCCATATTATGAATGGTGAATACAGTAGCAGGTCTCATATTTTTTTTGCTTAAATGCTCGTCCTCAAGTAAAGCACCGATTAAACCAGCTTGCCAGTCATTACCATGAACTATATCAGGCTGCCATTCAAGGCCAATACGTCCCATGGCTATTTCAACTGCAACGTAGTTTAATAGAGCAAAACGAAAATCATTATCATCCCACTCTCTATTATTATCATCAAAATAAGGGGTTCCAGGACGATTATAAATCTCAGATTCAACCATCCAGACTTTCACTTTGCTTTCCGGTAATAGAGTTTCAATAATTGAAACGGAATTTTTTTTGCCTTCAATTATCGGTAGACCAAGGTGTCCAGGAAATCCTTTTAATGGTAAATTAATTTTAGCAATGTGTTTTATTGTCCCTGCTTTTTGAACAGCAAAAGGATAAGCAGGAATAAGTACAATAATGTCTTGATATAAGTTTTTAAGTGCTTTGGGTAGACTATTAGAAACATCACCAAGACCACCTGTTTTTGCAAAAGGATGAAGTTCACTGCTGACAAAGAGAATTTTATATTTTGGATTTTTTTGAGGTGTTTTAGTCTTTTTTGAATTCATCTTTTTGGTACCAATCATTTAATACAATACTTTAAAACAAGTGTTATAGCTCAATAAATTATTTTTACTAGTCAATCTTTCTGATAATAAGTCCAGCCAGTGGCGGAAGTGTAATATTGATCGAATGCTCTCTGTCCATCCATGGAGTTGGTTCGCTGATTATGGGATGATCATTACCAGTGTTAGAACCATTGTAATAACTGGAATCTGAATTTAATAATTCTTCATAATGTCCATCAAAAGGAACTCCGATACGATAATTTTTCCTGATAACAGGTGTAAAGTTAAGTACAATAATGACTGAATCATTAGGGCCATTTCTTTGATAAATTAAAATGGATTGTGCTGAATCGTGACAATCGACCCAGTCGAATCCTTGAGGATCAAAGTCATAATAATGTAGTGCGGGTATCTGGGTATAAAGTTTGTTTAATTGAGTAACCAAATCTTTAACTCCTCTATGAGAGTCTGAACCCAGCTCGTACCATTGAAGCTCCTGGTCAAAATTCCATTCAGCACGTTGAGCAAACTCACTGCCCATAAAAAGTAATTTTTTTCCCGGATAAGTGAACATAAAAGTATAAAGCAAACGTAAGTTTGCAAATTGCTGCCAGTCGTCTCCTGGCATTTTACCTAACATAGAGCCTTTGCCATGTACTACCTCATCATGTGAAAAAGGCAGCATGAAATTCTCTGAAAAACTATATAAAAGTCCGAAAGTTAATTTATCATGATGATAGTGTCGATGAATAGGATCCATTTGCATATAATTCAGAATGTCATGCATCCAGCCCATATTCCATTTCATCGTAAACCCTAAACCGCCTAGCCATGAAGGACGAGTAACTTGGGGCCATGATGTGGATTCTTCTGCAATAACTAAAGTACCAGGATACTCAACATGTGTGTGATGATTTAATTCTTTGATGAAATCAATGGCTTCTAAATTTTCATTCCCACCATGTTTGTTCGGTAGCCACTGACCTTCTTCTCTTGAATAATCGAGGTAAAGCATTGAAGCTACTGCATCGACTCTAAGTCCGTCGATATGGAATTTATCAAGCCAGAACAGAGCACTGGAAAATAAAAAATTTTTAACTTCATTTCGACCCAGATTATAAATCAAGGTTCCCCAATCCTGATGTTCACCCAGGCGAGGATCTTCATGCTCGTATAAAGCACTACCATCATATTTAGCTAGTCCATGAGAGTCTTTTGGGAAGTGTGCAGGTACCCAATCGACCAGAACACCAATGTGATATTGATGACAATAATTAACAAAGTATTTAAAATCATTAATGCTACCAAAACGACTGCTGGGTGCAAAATATCCTGTTGCTTGATAACCCCAGGAACCATCTAGTGGGTGTTCGGTGATAGGCAATAATTCAATGTGAGTAAAGCCTAATGGTTTTATGTAATCGACCAGACGATGAGCTAACTCTCGATAGTTTAAAAATTGCCCTTTATCGCTTCTTTGCCATGAACCTAAATGAAGTTCATAAACGGACATCGGTGAATGTTGCCAGTTATCTTCTTTGCGTGTTGCTAGCCAGTCGTTATCTTGCCATTGAAAATCATCTTTATCAGTTGTGATTGATGCTGTGGCTGGACGGTATTCATATTGATTGGAATAGGGATCAATTTTTTCCAATAATTCCCCAGTGTTACGGTTTAGTATTTCATATTTATAGACTGAACCTGCCTCAATTCCAGGAATAAATAGCTCCCATACACCACTACCCCCACGTGCTCTCATTGGATGAGTTCGGCCATCCCATTGGTTAAAGTCTGCAATGACACTGACTCTTTCAGCATTGGGTGCCCAGGTAGAAAATAGAGTACCTTTAATTCCATCGACTTCAATGGCGTGTGAGCCCAAAACGTTATAGCATTGGAGTAGTTTACCTTCAGTAAATAAATGTAAATCAAAATCACTGATTTGTGGTTCAAAGGTATACGGGTAATAACCATTATGTTCATAGCCACTTTTGTCCGTCCAGCTTAACTGAAAGTGTGAGTCCAGTTGGCTTATGTCTCCCTGCCACTCAAAGAAATCACTATCAGGTAGACGTTTAACGGGTTCTTTTTTATTCTCTGATGTAAGTAAAAAAACATCTTCAGCATAGGGGAGGAATAATCGGATGAGCTTGTTTTTCTCATCCAGGCCAAGCACTTTAAAAGGATCATGATGTTTGGCTTCAATAATCCGAAACAAATCATTATGAATTGAGGTTTTCTTGTACTTTTTTACCATGGAGTTATTCCTGCCAGGTGGTTAAGTTATGGTTGCACTAAATTTGACAGGAATGAATTTTAAATTTATTTCTATCAGTTTTATTCATTATACTGTCATTTGTCCAAATTATAATAGCCTTATTAGCCGGATAGTGATTATTATAAAACTAAGAATAATATTAATTAAACTCTGATCTGGATTACGATTATTCTGCATGCTTGAATTAATTGATGGTGATCAAAGATTGCTTTTAATTTAGTTTATGTGTGCTAAGTTTATGATATATTAAATACATAGAATACAAACTGTATTTTGTTTAAAAAATATCCATCTTCTTAATCTGGAATCGATTTATTTTTTAAGCTTAACTTCATCAAGGAGTCATCAGTGTCAACAAAAAATTCTCACCGTTATGTCAGTCGAATTACCCGTGATACTTTGGCTATTATTCTTGCCGGAGGGCAGGGTTCCCGTTTAAAAGAATTGACCGCTTGGCGTGCTAAACCTAGCGTGCCTTTTGGTGGTAAATTCCGAATTATTGATTTTCCTCTGTCCAATTGTGTCAACTCAGGTATTCGACAAATTGCAGTGGCGACTCAATACAAATCTCATTCTCTAATACGGCATATACAACAGGGATGGGGGCATTTTCGAGGTGAATTTGGTGAGTTTGTTGAATTACTACCAGCGCAACAGCGTATTAAAGACAATTGGTATCTCGGTACTGCGGATGCTATTTATCAAAATTTAGATATTCTTCGTGCTCATGACCCAGAGTATATTTTGGTCCTGGCTGGCGATCACATTTACAAAATGGATTATGGAGTCATGTTAGCCAAACATGTAGAAAATGAAGCGGATTTGACGGTGGGCTGTTTTGAAGTACCTGTGGAAGAAGCCAAGGCTTTTGGTGTAATGGCGGTTGATGAAAAAAATCGTGTGGTTGAATTTGCTGAAAAACCTGAAAACCCAAAACATGTACCCGGAAATCCAGATTGTGCTTTAGCTTCCATGGGGATTTATATCTTTAATCGAGATTTTTTATTTGAGCAGCTCATCAAAGATGCGGATGAAAAAGGTTCGAGTCGAGATTTTGGTAAAGATATTATTCCAAATGTTGTTGAAAAGTATCGTGCGTATGCATACTCTTTTAACAATAAAGAAGAACAAACACAGACTTATTGGCGCGATGTTGGAACCATTGATGCATTTTGGAAAGCCAATCAGGAGTTAATTGGAGTGTCTCCTGAATTAAACCTTTATGATGATGTCTGGCCAATCTGGACCCATCAGGAACAATTACCCCCTGCTAAATTTGTCTTTGATGATGATGAGCGTAGAGGTATGGCTGTTGATTCAATGGTCTCAGGTGGTTGTATTATTTCAGGTTCCAAAGTTTCTCATTCTTTATTATTTTCCAATGTGAGAGTAAATTCCTATTCATTGGTTGAAGATTCGGTGTTATTACCAGAAGTTCATATTGGCCAACATTGTCATATTAAAAATGCCGTTATTGATAAAGGAACACAGGTTCCAGATGGTACAAATATTGGTATTGATCTGGAAGAAGATAAACAACGTTTTCGTGTCTCAGAAAAAGGTATCGTATTGGTCACCCCAGATATGATAGGACTCAAAAAACATACGTTTCGATAAGAGAATTACTATTGTGACTATTATGTAGAGCTATTGTAAGTTGTTACAAGTTCGCTACAATCTATTACAAAAGTAATCATCAAGAATTACACGTTGCTATAGTTACTAATTTTTATTCTATTGCTAAAATATTCTTAGCTAGTATCCATTTGTCCAATGTTTCTTTGATTCCCTCTTCTTGATATAAGGAAGTCAAAATGGCAGTTGGCATATATCATTATTAACTAAAGAAGTTAATAGCGTTTAAAGGGGAAAAAATGAGTTCTTCAGTTGAAGATAAGTTGAAAGTGGTTGTTTGCTGGCATATGCATCAACCCGAATACCGTGACTTAAGAAAAAATGAATATCAATTACCATGGACTTATCTCCATGTTATAAAAGACTATGTTGATATGGTTGACCATCTGGAATCAATTCCTGGTGCCAGAGCAGTTGTAAACTTTACCCCTACGTTGTTAGAACAGATTGAAGATTACAAGCAGCAAATTAAAGACTTCTTACGACATAATACGCCACTTAGAGATCCTTTATTAGGAAACTTGACGTCAAGTAAATTACCTTCAAGTCCACCTCTTAGGTTACAAATAATTAATGACTGTCTCAGAGCCAATAGAGAAAGATTAATTGATCATTATCCCGCCTATCAAAAATTGGCCAATATGTCACGGTGGTTTCTTGATAATCCGGACACGGTTTTTTATCTGGATGAACAATACCTGTTTGACTTATTGATGTGGCACCATCTTGCCTGGATTGGGGAAACGGTTAAACGAAAAGATCAACGAATTAAACGTCTAATTCATAAAGAAAGTGATTACACATTAAATGATCGTTATTTGTTGCTTGAAGTAATAGGCGAAATTCATAATACAATTATTGAACGATATCGTTGCCTGGCCCAGTCAGGCCAGGTTGAGCTATCGGTAACGCCTTATGCTCATCCTATTATTCCATTAATGCTGGATATTAATTCAGCCAGAGAAGCTATGCCTGATGTACCATTACCTGAAAAAACAGCTTATCCTGGAGGTAAAGAAAGAGTTCATTGGCATATAAAACAAGGCCTGGATATTTTTAAAAACCACTTTGGTTTTAAGCCTGTTGGCTGCTGGCCTTCGGAAGGTGCAGTCAGTGATGCAACACTTGAAATTTTATCGGAATATGATTTCAAGTGGGCTGCAACAGGTGGTAGTGTTTTGAATAACAGCCTGAGTCAGGCTGGTATGATGGATGAAGTTTATAATGATATTGGATTGCATCGTGCCTACACCGTTGAACCAGAAGAAAGTAAAATTAATTGCTTCTTTAGAGATGACGGCCTATCTGACTTAATTGGTTTTACTTATTCTAAATGGCATGCTGATGATGCCGTTGGTAATTTGATGGAACATCTGGAAACTATTTACCACTATCGAGAAGATCAACGTGGACGTGTGGTTTCAATTATTCTTGATGGTGAAAATGCATGGGAATATTATCCTGAAAATGGCTATTATTTTTTGACAGCTCTTTATAAGAGCTTAGCAGAGCATCCAAATATCGAATTAACCACTTTTTCTGATTGTATTGATTTAAAAGTGGAACCAACCAAACTACCTTCTATTGTTGCTGGTAGTTGGGTTTATGGTTCTTTCTCAACCTGGATTGGTGATAGCGCTAAAAACCGAGGTTGGGATATGTTAATTCAAGCTAAGGAATGCTTTGATAAGGTTGTGGTTAGTGGTGAACTTGATGCTGGAGAGCTGTCAAGAGCAGAGCAACAACTGGCAGTTTGTGAAGGCTCTGACTGGTTTTGGTGGTTTGGTGATTATAATCCCGCAGATTCAGTAAGTAGTTTTGAATCATTGTTTCGTTTGAACCTGTCTATTTTGTATCAATATCTTGGTGTACGACCTCCCAGCTATTTAACTCAGGTCTTTACTCAGGGTAGTGGGGCACCTGCAGCGGGTGGGACAATGAGACCAGGACAGGAATAAAATGACAAAAACGGAAACTTTAAATTGTTATAATCAATCTGCTCCACTGGATCAACGTCGAGCTGGTGTTTTACTTCATCTGACATCACTCCCAGGGCCGTATGGAAATGGAGTTATTGGTGAAGATGCCTATCGTTTTGTTGATTTTCTTAAAGATGCTGGCTTTAGTGTCTGGCAAACTCTTCCTTTAGGACCAACTCATGGTGACGGCTCTCCTTATCAATCTCTTTCTGTTCATGCCGGTAATCCACAGTTAATTGATCTGCAATGGCTGGTTGATCGAGGCTGGTTGGCTGAACATGATATTAATCATTGTTTTACCGATGTGTTTGGCCGTTCAAAATGCATTTCCATTGCTTTTAGTGCCTTTCGCAGACAATTTGAAGAGTCTCATGATAATAAATTACATAAAAGCAAGTGTTTAGAAGAGTTAGATTCAGATGAGATTAGCCTGGATGAGCAGACTGAATGTCATGATTTTCAAAATTTTATCCAGAAGCAGGCTTTCTGGCTTGAAGACTATGCATTATATTGTGCCCTGAAAAAAGAACATCAGCAAAAAAGCTGGATGGAATGGCCTGAAGCTTTAAAAAACCGTGAAAAAAATGCATTGGCTGAAGCCAGAGATCAATTTAGAAACTCAATTCTATTTTATCAATTTGAACAGTATTTATTTTTTAGCCAATGGTTGTCATTAAAAGAATATGCCAATAATCATGGTATTCATCTATTTGGTGATTTGCCTATTTTTGTGGCCCATGATAGTGCTGATGTCTGGGCTCAGCGTCAATTTTTTAAACTGGATGAAAATGGTCAATCCGATGTTGTAGCCGGTGTACCGCCAGATTATTTTTCTGAAACCGGTCAGCGTTGGGGCAACCCACACTATCAGTGGGATAAGATTGAAAGTACCCAGTTTAGTTGGTGGGTTGAGCGTATTAAAACTCAGCAAGAACTCTTTGATTTGATTCGTATTGATCACTTTCGTGGATTTGAATCCAGTTGGGAAATACCTGCAGATGAAGAAACAGCTATCAATGGTCAGTGGGTTAAATCACCCGGTGAAAACTTACTGGAAACTTTATATCAAACCTATCCGAATTTGGCTTTAGTCGCAGAAGATTTGGGAATTATTACTGAAGAAGTTAATGAATTGCGCGAACAGTATAATTTACCAGGTATGAAAATTATGCAGTTTGCTTTTTCTGGTGAAAGTAGTAACCCCTATTTGCCTCATAATCACCAACTCAATAGTGTGGTTTATACGGGTACTCATGATAATGATACCACCTTGTCCTGGTTGGAATCTTTGAATGAAGATGAAAAGCATTATATTCAACAGTATTTTAGCTTTCCCTATGAACCATTAAATCAAGTATTAATGAATATTACGATGGCTTCAGTTGCCAAACTAGCAATTTTACCTATGCAGGATTTAATGAATTTTGGTGTTGGCCATCGAATGAATACCCCTGGTACCACAGAGGGAAATTGGCAATGGCGATTTTCCTGGGAACAACTAAAAGAAGAAACCAAAATGTTGGCAAGACACATGAATACCTTATACGGTCGGATAGTTTAACTCTTATCTATAATGCAGCAAGGAAAGAAGGAAACAAATTATGAATAAGCAAGTATTTGCTTTTGAAGAAGGTGATGGAAAAAATAAGGCATTATTGGGAGGCAAAGGAGCAAACCTTTGTGAAATGACTCAAATTGGTTTAAATGTACCACCAGGCTTTGTTATTACGACTGAAACTTGTTTGGACTATCTTGATTCTAAAAGTAAATCATTACCTGAATCTTTAATGGTTGAAGTACAGGAACAGATGACTGCTCTGGAAGAAAAAACAGGCAAAAAGTTTGGTGATGCCAGTGATCCTCTTCTGGTTTCAGTTCGTTCTGGCTCCGCTATGTCTATGCCAGGAATGATGGATACGATTCTTAACCTGGGGTTGAACCGTGAAACTCTTGAAGGTGAAATTCAACAAACAGGAGATCGGCGTTTTGCTTACGACTCGTATCGTCGTTTTATTCAGCTTTTTGGAAAAGTGGCTTTAGGGATCTCTGATGAGCCTTTTGATGAAACGCTTGCCCAAATAAAGAAGGTTAAGGGTATTGTTGAGGATATTGGTTTGTCCGCTGATGATCTATCAATGATTTGTGATGAATTTTTAGCTATAGTCCAACAACAAACGGGTCGTGTATTTCCAGAAGATCCATTGGAACAATTAGAACTTGCTATAAAAGCTGTTTTTCGTTCCTGGATGGGTAAGCGTGCCATTGATTATCGAAGAGAATTTAATATTACACCTGAAATGGCCAATGGTACCGCAGTTAATATTTGTACAATGGTGTTTGGTAATCGTGGTGATGATTGTGCAACTGGTGTGGCTTTTACGAGGAATCCAGGAACGGGTGAAAATCGATTATACGGCGAATATTTAACCAATGCTCAAGGTGAAGATGTTGTTGCAGGAATAAGGACACCAAAGTCCATTGAACAAATGGCTCAGGAAATGCCTGAAATGCACAAACAACTTGAAGAACTTCGCTCTCGATTGGAGAGTCATTATTGTGAGATTCAAGATTTTGAATTTACCATTGAACGCGGTGTTCTTTATTGCTTGCAAACCAGAAATGGTAAAATGAATGCGATTGCAATGGTTAGAACCTCGGTTGAAATGGAGCGAGGAGGCCTGATTAATAAACAATCTGCACTATTACGTATTGATCCTTTACACCTTGAACAAATGCTTTATCCACGACTGGATCCCAATATTCGTATTGATGCTCTGGCACAAGGTTTGCCAGCTTCACCTGGTGCGGCCAGTGGCATTGCTATCTTTGATGCTGATAGAGCAGAATTATTGGGTAAAGAAGGAAATCAGGTGATTCTCATCAGAGAAGAAACTAAACCAGAAGATATCCATGGTTTTTTTGCTTCCCAAGGTATCTTAACCAGTCGGGGAGGCAAAACTTCTCATGCTGCTGTAGTGGCTCGAGGTATGGGTAAGCCTTGTGTGGCAGGTGCAGAAGGAATTAATGTTGATGTTAATTTACGTCAAGCGCAAATTGGTGATGTTGTCATCAAAGAAGGTGACTGGATAACACTTGATGGTACTTCAGGCAATGTCTATCAGGGAAAAATTAATACGGTTGAGGCTGACTACACTCATGAGTTGAATGTCTTATTAGGCTGGGCTGATGAAGTGGCTAAGCTTAAAGTGTTAGCTAATGCGGATACTCCAGCAGACGCAAGTAAGGCCATTAAATACGGTGCTATGGGGATTGGCCTATGCCGTACTGAACGAATGTTCAATGACCCAGAACGTTTGCCTATGGTTATTGAAATGATTGTGGCAGATGACAAACTGCAGCGACAGCAGGCACTGGATAAACTGTTACCGATTCAGCGGGCTGATTTTAAAGGTTTGTTTGAAGTCATGTCACCCAGAAATGTGACGATTCGTTTGCTTGATCCTCCTATACATGAATTTTTACCGTCAGAGTCACAATTACAGAGTGAAATTGAACAATTAAAACAGCTCCATGGAATGGCTGCCGGGGCTAGTGTCTTATGTAATACTCTTAATTTATTGGGAGGTAATCATGGCCGACGAACCTCAGATAAATTGCCATTACCACAAATGGTTGATCCCTCTTTAGTTGAAGCTGCAATCAATAAAAAACAAAGTATGCTCAAAAAAGTACGGGCACTTTATGAAACTAATCCGATGTTGGGGCATCGTGGTGTTAGACTGGGTATTACTTTCCCTGAAATTTATTCCATGCAGATACGTGCGATTCTAGAGGCGTCAGCCGAATGTGTTGCAAAAGGCATTGATGTCCAACCTCAGATAATGATTCCACAGGTTTCTACAGTAGAAGAACTGAAATTTATTAAACAATTTGCTGATTCCATTCATGCTGAAGTGGAAAAAAGTTACAATCTTAAGGTGAATTATAAATTTGGCTCAATGTTAGAGGTTGTCAGGGCCTGTATGCGTTCAGAATCTTTAGCTGGTGTTGCGGAATTCTTCTCTTTTGGTACTAATGACCTGAGTCAGGCCACATTCTCGTTTTCTCGTGAAGATGCTGAGAATAAATTTCTGCCACTTTATAATGAGCGTAATATACTTCAGAATAATCCATTTGAAGTATTGGATAGAGAAGGGGTTGGTAAATTAATGGAGCTGGCAGTGAACTGGGGCCGAGCGAGTCGAAAAGATATGTCGATTGGTATTTGCGGTGAACATGGTGGTCATCCTGACTCAATTCATTTTTGTCATCAGATTGGGTTGAATTATGTTTCTTGTTCAGGGCCTAGAGTACCTGTGGCTCGCTTGGCTGCAGCACATGCGGCTATGAAACATTAGACTAACTTTTTGTCTTGCCCTTTATTCTTCCTATATCTTTTTTGTTGAAGAAGATTAGGAAGAAGGGGAAATGTTCAGTGTTAAAGTGCGGGAATCTTAAAAATTTTCTGTTGAAGTAAACAAGCCGACACGAAGATCTTTCATTGTGTATATTTCTTTATCATCAACAAACATACTTGCGTCCGCAATACCCATCACCAAACGACGAGTAATGACTCGTTTCAGATCCAGTTTGTAAGTCACTTTTTTAGCAGTAGGCAATACCTGACCTGTGAACTTCACTTCACCAACACCTAAAGCGCGTCCTCGGCCAGGACTGCCTAACCAACCAAGATAAAAGCCAACTAATTGCCAAACGGCATCAAGGCCAAGACAACCAGGCATGACAGGATCACCTTTAAAGTGACAGTCAAAAAACCATAAGTCTGGTGTAATATCCAGTTCTGCTACAATGCCACCTTTACCGTGTGCACCACCATCTTCATTGATGTCGATAATGCGATCAATCATTAACATGTTAGGAAGTGGTAGCTGGGCGTTGCCTGGTCCAAACATTTCACCACGACCACATTGGAGTAATTCATCTTTGCTGAATGAGCTTTGTTTGTTCATAAAAGCCTTTTGTACTTTTTTAAAAACGTTCAATATTTAAAGTGGCGTCATTTTAACAGATTTTAATCAGCACGGCATCTTTGTCACTTGAATTGAATCTATAATTTTAGAATATCAGAAATACGTATTAGATAATATTTTATAAATTTTCTAAAGTTTATGTTTGTTTGGACGCCAAAAGCTATGATACGTATTGTTTTTTTATTTTTGTGTAGCTTTATAGTGCAGTAAAACGGATGTACTACTGAACGTAAAATGAATATAAACCATCTGCTCAATACAAACCCCTTGAAACCAAGTGTGGTTTTTTCTCAGTTTGCTGTAAAAGCGGGAGAGAATACTGTTGCAGCCAATCAGTCTGCGGATAAGATTACTCTTTCTGATGAGGCAAAACGCTTATTATCAGAAGATAAGAGTACGATTGAGATTGAGGGGAATATTTTAGGCTCAAAAGATAAAGCAACATCAGAAAATGATTCGGATAGGACAAAAGTACAAGAATCTGATAGCTCTCCTAAAGGTTCATCAACAGAATTGACCGAAGCAGAGTTACAAGAAGTTGAAGAACTAAAGCGTCGTGATGCTGAAGTAAGAGCTCATGAGCAGGCACATTCCTCTGCCGGGGGAAATTTAACGCAAGGCGGGATTACTTTTGATTATGAAACAGGTCCTGATGGTAAGCGTTATGCCGTTGGAGGGGAGGTTAGTATTGATACCTCTGCTGTTGCTGGTGATCCTCAAGCGACATTAAGAAAAGCACAGCAAATTAGGCGAGCTGCCACTGCACCAGTAGATCCTTCCGCACAAGATCGTTCAGTGGCTGCAGAAGCTTCCAGAATGGAAGCCCAAGCTCGTTCTGAAATTGCCCAGCAGGGAAGGGCAAAGCAGGTTGCATATATTGATGAAAATACGCCTGAAATTGATTTTTTAGGTCAGCAAAGCGATCAGAATGAAAAGAATGTCCAGAATACCTATTCAAAGATTCAAAATGCCAGCGTTCTTCAGGAACAGCAAAATTTCGTTGATTTCTTTATTTAGTTAGAGAAATTGTATATCACTATATATGTGACTTAAAGATAATAAGCCCCTTTGGTCATTACTTTAGACATCAAATTCATTGCCAGTTTTACTGCTGTAGGCAAATTGGCTCCTCCAGCTTCTTCCGCAATAACGGCATGATGTAACTCATCCTCTTTCATCTGTTCAAGAATTGCCCGGCTTTTTTTGTCCTCTGGGGATATTTGAGAGAGATGGCTGTCCAGATGACGAACCACCTGATGTTCTGTTTCTGAAACAAAACCTAAACTCCATTTATCGCCGGCCTTACCTGCAATTGCACCAATAGTCAGAGAGCCCATATACCAGAAAGGGCTTAAATAGCTGACGTGAGTCCCCAATTCCTTACAGCGATTTTCACACCAATCAAGGTGATCATTCTCTTCTTGTGCTGCACGCATCATTTGCTGACGAACGTCAGGTAATTTAGCAGTAAGAGCTTGTCCTTGATAAAGCCCTTGAGCTGAAACTTCACCTGCATGGTTAATTCGCATGAGACGGCCAGAGAGCTTTTTATCAGTATCACTCAACTCTGTCTCATGTTGATTCCTGGCAGGGTTTTCTCTTTCTGTTATTTCTGGAGCTCCCAATAATGTACGTACGCCAGTATCAATATTGAAAAGGAAATGATCTAGCGGTGAGTATTGACGTGGTTGTGATGACATAATCTTCCTTTTTAGTTCTCTAATACGACATTGGTCTTATTTACTTGTGGTGATTGAATCAATTGGCGCGCTAATAATTGAATTGGGTGTATTACTTCAATTTTTCGGCCCACTTTCTGTTCATAATTTTTAAGGCCTTGTTTGAAATGTAAACTGCATCCAAGGTTTGAAGAAACAATTGTTTGATAATTTTGTTCAATCACATCGTCTATTTTTTCATCAAGCAGTCGGTTGGCAATATCAGGGTATTGGAGCATATAACTACCTGCTGCACCACAACAATACTGATCATTAATTTTTATTAATTGAATGTTAGGAATATTTTCTAATAAATCAAATAAAATTTGATCTTCTTTTAAGACATTTTTTAGACTGCATGGTATATGAACCCCTATCCTTTGTGATTTTTCTTCTGTCAAGGGAGCAAATTTAAGGTGACCTATTTTAATCACTTGAGCCAGGAAGCTAATAATATCAGTTGCTTTTTGACCAAAATCTTCAGCCTCATTAATTAATTCCGCTTCAGAATCTAAACTATTCATTAATTTTGCATATTCTTTTAATTGGCCAGAACAACTGTTTGTTATTGAAATAATAGCCTGGCTTTCCTGGAGTAATGACTTAAATTGCTTGATATTTTCTTTTGCTAATTTCTTCATGCCGTGAATATCGCCTTGACGGTGATTCATTGCTCCACAACAATGCTGTTTTTCTGGAATATAAACATCGAACAGGCAGGCATTTAAAAGTTTAATTGTATCCAGTAATGTTTGTTGCTCAAATAAATCACTGCTACATCCTTTAAATAAAATGACCTGTTTCTTTTTTCCAGGCTTAATTTGAAATGAAGCTTCAGGAGCGGGGTAAAAATTTTTTATAGGAGAACTGAATGAAGCATCACTGGAAATTTCATGACTGAAGACTCCAATAGAGGCTAATGTGGATTGACTCCCAGATTCAGTTTGGTTTACATCTTTCAAATTTTTCCCAATAAATGACTGAAAAGGAGCCACCGCTTTTGCTGATAGTTTTATTAAAGGATGTAATGATGGTGTTACTAGTAGCTTTTCAGCCATTTTTTGCTTGAGAGAACGTTGGTATTCTGGATGTTGAGAGGCAATGAGAGCTCTTCCCAAATTACTGATAGTGGCATAATCTACTTGTGATGGGCATATTTTTTCACAAGCGCGACAAGTCAAACAGTGATCCAATGAAGTGAAAAGAGATTCACTTACCTTAATTTGATTTTCAGCTAAAGCTTTAAATAGTGAAATTCTACCTCGAGGTGACTCATTTTCAGTTTGAAAGAGCTTATAAGTTGGGCAGTGTGGAATACATAATCCACAGAGTACACACTGGTTGGCAAGCTGAGAAATGGTTTGCTGAATGCTCAAAAATAATTCCAAAAACTATTGGTTAAATTCTGATATTATACCACCCAAATTGAAAACAATACCTGTTCTTATAACCATACATTTATTTTAATGTTAGTTGAGTCAGATTTTTTATAAATTCATTGAGGGAGATAACCAGCTAATTATGACATATTATTCAAAACATTTATTTGTCTGTACTAATGATAGAGATGATGGTGGACCATGTTGCCAACGCTTTAATACCCGAAAAATGCGCAAATATGTAAAAAATAAATGTAAAGAACTTGGAATTCATGGAGAAGGGCAGGTTCGTATCAATAGTGGTGGTTGTATGGGGCGTTGTAATGAAGGTCCTGTTATTGTCATATATCCTGAAGCAATCTGGTACACATTTGTAGATGAAGAGGATTTGGATGAAATTATCGAACAGCACCTATTAAAAGGGAATGTTGTTAAGCGGCTACAATTGCCTGGCTGAACTTCTGGCTGGGCTAAAGACTAATAATTAATGGTACACAGTGACCTTTATTTTATTGGGATATGTGTAAAGTCGGATAAAACTGATAAACAGTTAACACTTTCATGGCTAATTTTGAAAATACTATTGACAACGTCAGAGTATATCAGTATATTATTATGCAACTGATTACTGTTCACATGAAGTGACAGCAGTTACTTTATACCTCCATCCTCCTTTGGTGGTTTTTATAATGGCGTAACTCCCCCCCCCCTTGGTTGCGCCTTATTTTTTATTCCTTTCATTAAATTTATAATCTGCATGCGTATTGTCTTATTTATCAAAAAGTAATTAATTTATTTTTTTAAAAATGCTTTTTTAATTAAAAAAAGTCATGTATAATCTCGGGCTCTTTGAAACACAAGTACTTTATTATTTATAAGTTTCTTATTAGCTTAAGTTAATTAGATGCTTGTGTTGAATAAAACAAATTTAATATACAGGCGCTGTAAAAATGAAGACATATAGTGCGAAGCCAGAAACTGTTGAACGTGACTGGTATATCGTTGATGCTGAAAACAAAACCCTGGGTCGTCTGTCAACAGAAATTGCTAGACGTCTTCGTGGTAAACATAAACCAGAATACACTCCACACGTTGACACAGGTGATTACATAGTTGTAATTAATGCTGAAAAAGTTCACGTTACTGGAAACAAAAGAACTGATAAGATGTATCATCATCATACTGGTTTTGTTGGTAATCTAAAAAGTATCAGTTTCGACAAATTACTTGAAAGAGCACCAGAACGTATTATTGAAAATGCTGTTAAAGGTATGTTGCCTAAAAACCCTTTAGGTCGTGCTATGTACAGAAAAATGAAAGTCTATGCAGGTAGTGAGCATCCACATACAGCTCAGCAACCTAAGACTCTAGAAGTTTAATTGGCGACTTGATTCTTACTCTACTATTTAGTAAGAAAAGAAGTAAGATAAGAAATAAGTAACAGGATAAATTATGACTACACAATATTATGCAACAGGTCGCCGTAAAAGCTCATCTGCACGCGTTTATTTACGTCCAGGAAAAGGTGATATTACTATTAATGATCGCCCACTTGAAGTATTTTTCGGTCGTGAAACTTCAAGAATGGTTGTTCGTCAGCCTCTAGCATTGACTGAACTACTGGAAAAATTTGATGTTAAAGTGAATGTTAATGGCGGTGGTAACACAGGTCAGGCAGGTGCTATTCGTCATGGTATAACTCGTGCGTTGATTGAATATGATGAAGCGCTTCGTCCATTATTACGTAAAGCTGGGTTTGTAACACGTGATGCTCGTCAGGTCGAACGTAAGAAAATCGGTCTACATAAAGCACGTAAACGTCCACAGTACTCAAAACGTTAATTCGTTTTATAGACAACTTCTTTTTAAGAACGTTGCAAAAAAGCCTGTCGAGAAATCGACAGGCTTTTTTTTTGTATTTTTAGTGTTGTGTTGTCCTCTATGGAGAAATAAATTCAATATTTACAATAATTGAAGTGTTTATAATTACCGATTTTTCCCAAACTATATTAGCAATTGATAATTAGTATGATTGCTCAAAATATCAGAAAAGAAAAGTAATTGTTGTATCAAAACAACATTGAGCCAGGCGAATTTAATTAATTTAAATTCTCATAAAAAATACTAAGTCATTGATTTTTTGTTTTATAAAGTTGTTTTTTTCTGATTTGATGCAAATAAACAACAAAAAAAAGGCAAAATGTTAAAAAATGTCGTTTTTTTGAAAAATAAGTGTTGCAATATAGATAAAAACGATTAGAATAGAATCTGTCAGTGAAACATTGCGACAAAAAAGCGACTTTTTTTGAAGCAAAATACAAAAGATTTACATCTTAAATAATATTAAGGAAATACAAATGAAAAAATTAATTGCTGCTGCTGTAGCTGCTGCCGTTATTGCTCCTGCGAGTGTTATGGCTTCTGGTCCTGTTCTTTACGGTAAGTTACAGATGTCTCTTAACGTACTTGACAACAATGGTTCTGGTGCTAGTGAGTATAGCGAAACTAGCTTAAACTCTAACCACTCACGTATCGGTGTTAAAGGTTCTGAAGATCTTGGTAACGGTATGAAAATCGGTTACTTAATCGAGTGGTCAGTTGATATGGACGGTGATGAGAGTTCAGCTGGTGGTAGTGACTTAGGCGAACGTAACCGTGCTATTACTTTATCTGGTGACTGGGGTACTATGTTAGTAGGTAAGTGGGATACTCCTTTCAAAACTGTTGGTCGTAAAGTTGAACTATTCGCTGAGCGTTTAGGTGATCAGCGTAACATGAACACATTTGCTACATTAGATCAACGTGCTGATAATGTTATAGCTTATGTTACTCCTAACATGAATGGTTTCAGTGCTACTGTTGCATATGTTGTTGATGTTGCTTCTGCAAATGGTGCTGATGATTCTGATCAATCTGCTGTTTCTTTCAACACTATCTATAACAATGGTCCTATGTTAGTTGCTCTTGGTTATGCAAACTACGATGATGGCGTTTTTGGTGCTAACATGGAAAATCAGAAGACTTGGCGTTTAGCTGGTTCTTACTCTTTTGGTGATTTCAAAATTTTAGGTAGCTACACAGATATTACTGATGGTAATGGTGTTAACAATCAAGATTCTGAAATCTGGACTCTTGGTGCTTCTTATAAAATGGGTAACAATACTATCAAGTTCCAGTATGGCGATCGTGATGAGTATGACAACACAAATGAAACTGGTGCTAACCAGTGGGCAATCGGTCTTGACCACACAATGTCTAAGCGTACTACAGTATACGTAGAATATGCTGACCTAAGCAACGATGATGCTAGTACTTCACGCTCATGGAACACAATGGGTAACGGTGCTACTGTTGGTCAAAACAACTCTGGTGACAACCAAGATACTGATGGTTTCGGTGTTGGTATTATCCACAAATTCTAAATCTTATTTTGATAAGAACTCTGAGTTAGTTTTTATAAGCTAGTCTTTTATTAACTAATTACAGAATTTAGAAAGAAAGGGCAGTCACGCAAGTGACTGCCCTTTTTGTTTATTCATAGGATGAATAAACAAATTCTATATTAAAATTTTCTATCCTTTTTCTTTTGCTTATTTAATTGATACAATTAGTCTCCTTTATCAGTTATCCCTTTTTTCTCTAATGATAGTTACCCAATGAATGATTTGAACTCAGTAGTATTAACTAATATTCGTGAAATTCCATATAATTACACCTCTTTTTCTGATCGTGAAATTATTATTCGCTTTCTTGGTGAAAAATCCTGGAATGTTTTGAATACACTACGCTCTAAACGAGTGACAGGACGCTCGGCAAGAATGTTATTTGAAGTTTTGGGTGATATTTGGGTTGTGTCTCGAAATCCATTTATTGAAGATGACTTAATTGAGAACCCCAAGCGTCGAGATGCGCTTCTTGAAGCTTTGAATCATCGTTTGAATCAAATCTGTTTACGAGCAGATGGTAATAAATCTGTTTTGGAACTTTTATCCAGCGCAGAAAAAGCTGTAAATGATTTTAAAGGATGGTTGATAGAATCAGAAATTCAGCGACGTAAAGTTTATAAAAAATTAGTTAAGATCACTCGCAAAGATAATATTTGTTTTGATGGACTTTCTCGAGTGAGTCACGTAACCGATGCCAGTGACTGGCGGGTAGAATTTCCTTTTGTGGTATTAACACCTGATACCGAAAATGAAGTCCAAACATTAGTTCAAGGTTGTATTGACTTGGGCTTAGCAATTATCCCGCGTGGTGGTGGTACAGGGTATACAGGGGGAGCTGTACCATTAACGGCTAATTCTGTTGTGATCAATACAGAAAAACTGGACTCATTAGGCAAAGTCCTTATGCAGAAAATCATCTGTCAAACGGATGGTCAAAAAGAAAGCAGTGAAGTTATGGTGCCAACCGCTGCAACGGGGGCTGGTGTGGTTACTCGTCGTGTCTCTGATTTAGCAGAACAGCAGGGGTATGTTTTCGCAGTGGATCCAACCTCCCAGGATGCTTCGTGTATTGGTGGAAATATTTCCATGAATGCTGGAGGTAAAAAAGCAGTAATGTGGGGTACGACTCTTGATAATCTGCTTTCCTGGAAGATGGTGACTCCTGATGCACATTGGATAACAATTGAGCGTCTTGAGCATAATTTGGGTAAAATCCATGAAGTTGAGATGGCTCGTTTTAAAGTTACTCGACTGAAGAAAAATAATAAAGATATTGAATCTGAAATCATTCTTGAAATCCCTGGTAAAGATTTACGTAAACAGGGCTTAGGTAAAGATGTCACTAATAAATTTTTAGGAGGCTTACCCGGGGTTCAAAAAGAAGGTTGTGATGGCATTATTACTTCTGCAGTCTTTATTTTACACACAATGCCAAAGCATATTCGTACTGTCTGTATGGAGTTTTTTGGTTCGGACATGGGGAACTCTGTTCCCGCTATTGTTGAAACCATTGATTACTTAAAGACCCAAAAAGGGGTTGTTTTAGCTGGTCTTGAACATCTGGATGAGCGTTATATCAAAGCAGTAGGTTATTCTACTAAATCACCCAGAGCAGAATTACCTAAGATGGTCTTATTGGCGGATATTGCAGCTGATGATGAGCAATTAATTACTCAAGCTGCAACAAAAATTGTTGATTTAGCCAATGCCCGTGAGGCTGAAGGTTTTATTGCAGTGAGTCCAGAAGCAAGAAAATTTTTCTGGTTAGACAGAGCTCGTACTGCAGCTATTGCCTCACACACAAATGCGTTTAAAATAAATGAAGATGTGGTAATCCCTCTTGATCGACTGGCTGAATATACGCTTGGAATTGAGCGTATTAATATCATTCACTCAATTAAGAATAAACTGAAGATTGTAAAAGCGGTTGATAAATACCTACATTCTGATTTGAAAATTACCTCTACAAATCCTGAGTTTGAAGGTTCTGAAGAAGCCTATAATATTGTTCAGGACAAAAAAAATGCTGCTTTGAAACTCACTGATAATGTCCAGTCGAGATGGAATACTCTGCTTGAAAAGTTAGATATGCCGGCTCATGACTTGAGTGAACAAATGGCAATTGAACACTTACTCAATGATAATCCAAATGACATAACTTTTTTTGAATTACTTCAAAAGCGCATTCTCCGTGTTTCTTATCGTGATGAAGTTGAAAAACCATTAAAAGAACTGTTTAGTGGCCTTAATCTATCAGGTGTTAATGAGCATTTGGATCAAATCCATTCTGATATTCGCCCAGGACGTTTATTTGTTGCAACGCATATGCATGCGGGTGATGGAAATGTTCATACCAATATCCCTGTGCATTCCAATGATTATGAAATGCTGCACACCGCGGATAAAGTGGTAGAAGAAATTATGGCTCTGGCTGAATCACTGGGTGGAGTGATTTCAGGTGAGCATGGTATTGGTATTACCAAGCTACAATTTCTTGGCAATGATATTTTGTCTGCATTTAAAACCTATAAAGAACAAGTTGACCCAGATAATCGTTTTAATCCTGGAAAGCTTATGGCTGATTCAGGACTAGAAAATGCCTATACACCGTCATTACAATTATTACAGCAGGAAGCATTGATTCTGGAAGCCAGTGAACTGGGCTCATTAAACAATGAAATTAAAGACTGTTTACGATGTGGTAAATGTAAACCAGTGTGTAATACCCATATTCCAAGAGCAAATTTACTTTATTCACCGAGAAATAAAATTCTTGGTACGGGTTTGATCATGGAGGCTTTTCTCTATGAAGAACAAACTCGACGGGGTATTTCATTGCGTCACTTTGATGAAATGAATGATGTAGCTGACCATTGTACAGTGTGTCATAAGTGTCTAAACCCTTGTCCGGTGAATATTGACTTTGGTGATGTCTCCATCCATATGCGTACTATTTTGCGTAATCGAAAGCAAAAACGTTTTTCTCTAATGAGTAAAGTCGCTATGGCTTTTCTTAATGTGACTGATCCTTCGGTCATTAAAATGATGCGCAAGGTGATGATTGAATGGTCATATAGAGGTCAAAGATTAGGGCATGAATTGGCAAAACGCACTGGTTTGTTGTTAGGAAATAAAGTCCCTCATTCAACTCAGGGAAAAATGCCTGTTAAAGAGCAGGTGATTAATTTTGTTAAAAAGCCAATGCCGGCTGATATTCCATCCCAGCCAATGCGTCAATTACTTGGAGTTGAAGATAGTACTACTATTCCAATTATACGTGATTTAGACAAATTAAATAAAGGTTCGAACTCGTCTGATGACTCAAATTCAGTTGATGAGTCTGATGCAGTCTTTTATTTCCCAGGTTGTGGCTCAGAGCGTTTATACAGTCAGATAGGTATGGCAACATTGGCCATGCTTCATCACTCGGGTGCACAAACTATTTTGCCTCCAGGTTATTTATGTTGCGGTTATCCGCAAACAGCAGGTGGTGAAGAGGCAAAAGGGCAAGCCATTTCGACTGAAAACCAGGTTTTATTTCATCGTATTGCTAATACTTTGAATTATATGGACATTAAAACTGTTCTGGTTTCCTGTGGTACTTGTATGGATCAATTACTGCATTATCAGTTCCAGAAAATTTTTCCAGATTGCCGCTTACTTGATATTCATGAATATCTGGCTGAAAAAGGCTATAGCCTGGATTCAGATAGTCAGGCGAGTGGTTATATCTATCATGACCCTTGTCATACTCCCATTAAAACTCAGCAACCATTGAGTGTGGCTAAATCAATTTTGGGTGATAATGTTGTTCTATCGGATCGTTGTTGTGGTGAATCAGGTACTTTGGCAGTTTCTAGGCCTGATATTTCAACACAGTTGAGATACCGTAAGCAGGAGGAATTGAACAAAAACATTAATGGAATGATTACTTGCGATGAAACGCCTGATGCTAAACCTAAAGAGCTTAAGTTAGTCACAACGTGTCCTGCATGTCAGCAGGGATTAAATCGTTATCGTGGAGAAACTGGCATGACGGCAGAATATATTGTCGTGGAGTTATGTCAAAAGACGCTTGGGGATAATTGGCAAAAGGAATTTATTGAGAATGTTACCAGAGATGGTATAGAGAAAGTTTTATTGTGATGCTTAAGGTAGGTTCTTCACATCGTTATGTATTCTTTGTCGGCATTCCCACCTAAGTGGTGATTTGAAAAGAAGGTGGTGCGCTCGAAAGAGGTGTTTAAATTCAGAAGATGTAGAGTTTTCATTGGCTTTGCTGTGGACGCTTCAAGGCCATCCATGGCTCGCTCATCCTCGGCGTCCTGCCTCGAAAAGCCACTGCAAAGCCAATGAAACCTCCACACCTTCTTAACTACATCACGTTTCTCACTGGGATAGAAAATCAAAAGCAAGGTCAAGAAGAGCATCGAATCTTTTATTTTTAGCACCAGATTTCTAACATCCCACCATTCTTTTAAATAGACACTTCGGTGATTTTTCTGACATTTGGAAATTATGTTATTTTATAATGTCTTTTAATTCTTCACAAAACATCAGCTGCAAAATCAGCTAATCTGGATCGTTCTCCTCGTCTGAGAGTAACATGCCCACTGTGTTCCCACTTGCGGAAACGATCGACAACAAATGTTAAACCAGATGTTGTTTCTGTTAAATAAGGGGTATCAATCTGGGCAATATTTCCTAGGCAAATGATCTTGGTTCCTGGGCCGGCGCGAGTGATAAGGGTTTTCATCTGTTTTGATGTCAGATTTTGTGCTTCATCAAGAATAATGTAACGATTTAAAAAAGTTCGTCCTCTCATGAAGTTTAAAGAGCGGATTTTAATGCGACTGGCGAGTAAATCATTGGTTGCCTGTTTGCCCCATTCTCCAGCGTCGTCATTATGAGTTAAGACTTCTAAGTTGTCCATCAATGCCCCCATCCAAGGGGCCATTTTTTCTTCTTCAGTTCCCGGTAAAAAGCCAATATCTTCACCAACAGAAATCGTTGCACGAGTCATGATAATTTCTTGATAGGTTTTCTCATCCATGACTTGAGTTAAACCAGCAGCTAAAGCAAGTAGTGTTTTACCGGTTCCTGCCTGTCCCACTAAAGAAACAAAATCAACTTCTGGGTCCATTAACAAGTTTAAGGCAAAATTTTGCTCTTTATTTCGAGCAGAAATTCCCCATACGCTTTGCTTTTCTGAGTAGAAGTGGCGAACTTGCTCAACAATCGCTCCCTCTTTAGAATTCTCTCTGACTATGGCTTCAAAATCTGAATTTTCGCCAATGGTAATGAATTGATTAGGCAGCCATTTTTTTACTTCATCGCCACTAATTTTATGATAGGTGTGTCCTTCTTCAGACCAGCTATCAACTTCTTTTTCATTTAAATCCCAGAAACTTGATGGCAGATTTTGTATACCGCTATATAGAAGGTTAACATCATCAAGGACCTGATCATTGTTATAATCTTCGACTTGAATGCCAATTGCTGAAGCTTTTATACGCAGGTTAATGTCTTTACTGACGAGTGATACTTTGGGTAAATCTGGATCGGCTTGTAAAGCAAGAGTGATACCTAAAATGAAGTTATCATTTTTTTGTCCGGGTAAATCAATTTTGATATCAGTGGATATATTTTCTGTTTGAAGAAAAAGCTTACCAGTGGCAATAAGGGCTTCTTCACTGTCCTCATCAATGCCTACCCTGAGATTGAGATCTAGCCCCTCTTTTATTTCCTCTGGTGTTGAACCTGAAGTTAAATCATCCAAAAAACGACTGGCCTGGCGAGCACTTCTAGCAACTTCAGTGTGACCTTTTTTGTTATTATCTAATTCTTCTAAGACAACCATTGGAAGAAACAAATCATGTTCAGAAAAACGAAAGAGGGCGCTGGGATCATGAATTAGTACATTGGTATCAAGAACAAATAAACGCTTTTCATTCTTTTCTTGATGAGAGTTTTTTTCATGTGAGTTCGCTTCGTTTTCTGTCATTTTATATTTGTCCTTTCCTTTGTGTTGGAAAAAGTATTATTTGATAAATGTAAATCAATCACTGAGAAAATAGCTTTATGGAAATTAACCTTTCATAAGTCATTGCTTATAAATCTGTTTCAATAGCTTCAAGAACCTGAGCAATATGTTCTTTTACTTTAACTTTGCGCCATTCTTTCACTAATTTTCCCTGGCTATTAATTAAAAAAGTACTGCGTTCAATGCCCATATGAACTTTACCATAGAGTTTTTTCTCTTTTATGACATCAAAAAGCTGACAAATGATTTCTTCTTTATCTGAAATGAGATCAAATGGAAACTCGTGTTTCGCTTTAAAATTTTCATGAACTTTAACGCTGTCTCTAGAAAGGCCAAAAATGACAATGCCTTTTTTTTCAAAAGCAGCATAATTATCACGAAAATCCTTGCCTTCCTGAGTACAGCCCGGTGTATTATCTCGAGGGTAAAAATAGATTAAAACAGGGCTCCCCTTATAATCACTGAGTTTAAAATTAATATCGCTGGTTGCCTGACCAGAAAAATTTGGTACTTTTTTACCTGTTTCCACCTGGCTCATAAAAATCCTTTAAAATTGTGTTTTTTTAAATAAGGTATAAATGAAATTATCTAATGAATCGCATCATGCCGTTTAAGAAAAATAATGACTATCTTCTCAAAGTCTTGGAGCTTCTATCGATGCATCAAGATTCATATCTTCGCAAATATCCAGAAAATCATCCCGAAGCTCATTAATGATGATAGTTTGTGGCACAGTTATGACCATTTCAATAGCAAACATTTGGGTGCCTGTATGTGGAGCTGGATAACGATCGGTTTGTAGGCTTTGGATATTAATATCTCTGGAAGAAAAGAAATCGGTTAATTTATAAACAATTCCAGGGTTATCCATTGCGAGAACTTCAACGATATAAGGAATTTTTTTATCAAGAGCATTATGTTCAGCGAGGGTATTATTCTCGGTTTGTTTGGTAATAATACTTAATTCAAGAGAAGCACTTTTTTCATTTAGAATTTGCTCAATGCTTGTTAGTTCATTCTTAGATGCTGAAATTAATAAAATGATGGCAAATTCACCACCTAAAACAGTCATACGACTGTCATCGATATTACCATTGTTTTGGACAATGAGCTGTGAAAGTTCATTTACGATACCTGGTCGATCACTTCCAATTGCAGAAATAACCAGTTGACTTAAATTGTTTGGCATAGAGTTGTCACCATGACTGTTATTAATACCCTAAATTATTGTCTACATAGATTAATAAATAAAGCTTTTTTATAAGTAAAAGTAAGTCATTTAGGATTGGATGCTTATTGCTAATCCATTAAAATATTTAAGGGTTTTTATTCTAAAGGGTAATGATGAGCTGATTTTATTATCAGGAGAAGCCTCGCAATGAAATCAGAATGGCTATAATGCTAAATCCCTAAAATACATCTTTGTCAAGACAATAATTTTCAATTCCTGAGGTGTAAAGGGGTTTTTAAAATATACAGTGGTTTTCTGTATAGGAATCGAGGATAATAGGCGATTGTTTAATATACTCATATCATCCATAAAACTTGAGGGTGATATTACGATTTGGAGATTATGAATGTTTAGTGGCAGTATGGTTGCTTTGGTGACGCCTATGCATGCGGATGGACGTGTGGATGAAAAGTCCCTGGAAAAACTGGTTGAATTTCATGTCGAAAATGGCACTGATGCGATTGTTGCAATGGGCACAACAGGTGAGTCAGCCACTTTAAATGAAAAAGAACACTGCAAAGTGATAAAACAGGTTGTTGATATCTCTAATAACCGCATTCCAATTATTGCTGGTACGGGTGCAAACTCAACATCAGAAGCTATTGAACTGACTCAGTGTGCGATGTCTGCAGGAGCAGATGCCTGTCTTTTAGTCACGCCGTATTATAATAAGCCAACCCAGGAAGGTTTATATCAACATTATAAGAAAATAGCTGAAACTGTTGCTATTCCACAAATTTTATACAATGTACCAGGACGTACAGCAGTTGATATGCTACCTGAAACAGTGGCACGTTTGTCTGGAATTTCTAATATTATTGGTGTCAAAGAAGCAACAGGTGACTTACAACGTGGTCAACAAATCATTGAGGAATGTGGTGACAAGCTGGATGTTTATTCTGGAGATGATGCTACGGCAATGGAACTCATTTTATTAGGTGCAAAAGGTGATATTTCTGTGACAGCCAATGTTGCACCTAAAGCAATGCATGAAATGTGTGCCGCTGCCCTGGCAGGTGATCGTGAAACTGCAACTAATATCAATAATCGTTTGCTTGCATTACATAGCAAATTATTTGTTGAATCCAATCCTATTCCAGTAAAATGGGCTTTGTATGAAATGAATTTGATTCCAGAAGGTATTCGTTTGCCACTAACCATTTTAGATGCACAGTATCATGATGTGGTTCGTGATGCGATACAACAAGCGTCTTAAAGCACTGGTTTTTAAGTTGTCAATTGAGTCAACAATATAGAATAAGCTTAGAGTAAATAAGTAAAGTATAATAACAAGGTGTCTGATGAAACAAAACGCTTCGAAGCATAAAAATAAAAATCTTATCCAGGATAGAAACCTTGGCCAATTCACAAAATTGGCTCTGGTTGTGACCATTTCTTCAACAATGATCGCCTGTGATTCTATGCCCGATATGAATGATACTTTTGCTGGTCGGAAAGTTGACTATAAAAAACAAAGCCGTGATGTTGATTCACTTGAGATTCCCCCTGATCTGACTACAGCAACCTATGATGAAATGATGGTTGTTCCTGATATTAACACAGGCGGTAGTGCTTCATATCAGGATTATTCTAATGAACGTCGAGGTGGTCGAGTTGTAATTGATAAAGTGTTACCTAAGCAAGACGATATTCAGTTGATTCGTGAAGGTGATGATGTTCGACATCTGGTCATTACTGGTACCAAAGCTCAAACATGGGAAAAAATGAGAGAGTTCTGGCTTAACAGTGGTATGTTAATCAAGCGTGAAAATCCAGCAACAGGTATTTTGGAAACAGAATGGTCTGAAAACCGTGCAGATATTCCTCAGGACTTTATTCGTTCTACTTTGAGTTATGTTCTGGAATCATTTTATTCATCAGCAACACGAGATAAATATCGTGTTCGTATTGAAGAAAGTGATCAGAGTGGGCAAATGAATCTTTTCTTAACCCACTATGGTATGGAAGAAGTCATTGAAAACGAAGTCACTGAACGAACAATTTGGAAACCAAGACCGAGAGACCCTGAGCTTGAAGCAGAAATGCTGGGTCGCATGATGGTCTATATGGGAGTCGAAGAACAGAAAGCGAAAGCGCTTCTAGCTCGATCTGCAACGAAGAAAGTAGATAGAGCCACTATATCGAGAAATGCTCAGGGTAATTCTCGTCTTGTGGTTAAGGAAACGTTCCCTAGAACTTGGCGTCGTACAGGTGTTGCACTGGATCGTATCAGTTTTGTTGTGGAAGATCGTAATCGTGATGATGGTGTTTATTTTGTTCAGTACAATGATCCTTTGGCAGAAGAGGAAGATAGTGGTTTCTTCTCTGGCTTGAAATTCTGGAAAGATAAAGTTGCTGTTGATCAGAGTAAATATCAAATTAAACTCTTTTCACGTGGCGATGATACTGTCATTATTGTTCTGGACTCTAATGGTAAGCCTGATACATCCAAAACATCTTATCGTATTCTCAACCTATTGCATGAGCAATTAAAATAAATTTATTTCCTTTCTTTAGGGGGCTTTAAGGCCCCCGTTCTCATTCCAAAAACCTAAGGATATAGATGCAGTCTGTTCAAAGTATTTCATCTCTTGATGTGCTTAATAGGGTTTTTGGTTATAGTGCCTTCCGTGGAGAACAAGAATCCATTATTAACCAGGTTATTCAGGGTGAAGATGCGCTGGTCTTAATGCCAACGGGTGGTGGAAAATCGCTGTGTTATCAAATCCCTTCAATTATCCGTGATGGTACGGGTATTATTGTATCCCCTCTTATTGCTCTGATGCATGATCAAGTGACAGCTTTAAAACTACAGGGTGTAGCTGTTGCTTTTTTGAATTCCAGTCTGTCCTTTCAGGACGTCCAGGAGGTTGAAGAGCAGTTAATGCGTGGTGAACTGGATTTGTTGTATATTGCTCCAGAACGCTTATGCCAGCCTCGTACTTTGAATCTGCTTCATCAAATTAATGTGGCTTTATTTGCAATTGATGAGGCTCATTGCGTATCTCAATGGGGACATGATTTCAGGCCAGAATATATTCAATTATCAGTTCTTCATGAACAGTTTCCCCAGGTTCCACGTATCGCGCTGACAGCAACGGCAGATGAAAGTACCCGAAAAGAGATCTCTTTTAGGCTGGATTTAGATAGTGCACGATTATTTATTAGCAGTTTTGATCGCCCTAATATTCGCTATAGAGTCAGGCAAAAAAATAATGCTCGATCACAGTTATTGCAGTTTATTAATGCAGAACATCCTCAGGAGTCAGGTATTGTCTACTGTTTGAGTCGAAAAAAAGTTGATGAAACGGCTCAATGGTTAGAGGAGCAGGGTATAAAAGCACTGCCATATCATGCAGGTTTATCTGCTTCTGTGCGACAAAAACATCAGGAACGGTTTTTAAGAGAAGAAGAAGTTGTTATTGTTGCCACTGTTGCATTTGGGATGGGAATAGATAAACCAGATGTACGTTATGTGGCACATATGGACTTACCAAAAAGCCTGGAATCATACTATCAAGAAACTGGACGTGCAGGGCGAGATGGCTTGCCAGCCGATGCCTGGATGGTATATGGCCTGCAAGATGTCATTATGCTTAGACAGATGTTATCCAGCTCTGAAGCAATGGAAGAAGTCAAAAGGCTGGAGCAAAGAAAGCTTGAGGCTATGTTGGGCTTTTGTGAAATTACCTCATGTCGTCGTAAAAGCTTATTAGGCTATTTTGGAGAACAGCAAAAAGAAACTTGTGGTAACTGTGATAATTGTCTTGAACCCGTAGAGAGCTGGGAAGGCACTACAGAGGCTCAAAAAGCGTTGTCTTGTGTCTTTCGCACAGGACAACGTTTTGGTGTGAACTATTTGATTGATGTTTTACGAGGAAAAATGACACCGCGTATTGAGCAATTTAGACATGATCAGGTTTCTACTTTTGGAATTGGTGAAGAGTTGTCAGAAGTTCAGTGGCGTTCAGTTTTTCGTCAACTGATGGCAAGAGGCCTTCTTGCGGTAGATATGGATGGATTTGGTTCACTTAAACTAACAAATGAGAGCCGTCCTGTGTTACGTGGTGAAGAAGTCATTCATTTTAGAAAAGATGTGGTGAGAACAAAGAAAACAGGACGGAGAAAAAAATCGGGCCGTGATGCCTCTAATCATTTTTCTAGCAAGTCAGAAGAGAAAAAAATTTGGGAGGCTTTACGTTCAAAGCGTAATGAACTAGCTCAAGAACAAGGAGTTCCAGCCTATATCATTTTTCATGATGCAACACTTATGGAAATGGTTGAATATCATCCAACTACATTACATGAATTGAGTCAAATTAGTGGTATAGGAGCAATGAAATTAGAAAAATATGGAGATGAATTCTTACTTGTGCTGAATCAGTTTTAAACTCTTTTAAAATTTGAGGAGAGGGTTTACGGCAATATTTCTCTAGAATTGCCGCAAACCACCAACCACCATTAATAACTTGTGTGTTAATCGCTAGAGTCGATTTCGCCAGGCGTGCAATTTTTGTTGTGCCGATCGCGTGGCATGGACGGAGCTTTTTATATGCTGGGTCCAGGTTTTAAGATTTTTAAACTTATCTTCAGGGTAACTGAAGTCTAAACATATATCCTCTGCTTCCGGTACATAACCATCAGCATCAGCATATTTTTTTACGTCATTGCAAAACATATCAAGTTTTGTGTAATGGAACATTCTATACTCCCTTATTGTTATACATAACCGCTCCACTTTTTAAAAAAAGGTTAAACAAAACAGTCAAAAACAACATTTGTTAGCTCTTATTAATGCTATTTTTTATGAATTGTTTGTTGCGGACTTCTCTAAAAATAGCCTGTTGAATTCAGTAATTATCTTTAGAGCTATTATTAACTATGGGATAGGAATATGAATTGGGCAAGAAAATAAATGAAAAAAAAGGGAGTAATTTAGAATTGATTTATAATTCATAGTGTTGTTGTAAAGTATTGATTGAAAAATAATCATTTGCGTGTAAGTCTATAAATTTTAAGATTATTTTTCGAGTGTTATTGCTAATAAAGACAAAATAGGCTTGTCTCTATTTTAGATTTTTTTATCAACATTATGTTTTTAATATTTTATTTCTTAACCTCTTATTTCTTAACCTCTTATTTCTTAACAAATGAAGAGTTTTGTTTTAACTGTATATAATCTACTAAAATATGTGCAGATTCTAAAAGTAGTGTACGGCTATCTCCATCTTTCTTATCATCCTCTTCTTCGTTTTCATGCTCTTTATTTAAACCCAGTACATCATCTTCATCATCGAGTTCTTTTATATTCTTAAAGGGTTTTTCGCCTTTGGCAATACGACGTTTATTTTCAATTTCCAATTGCTCCTGACGAGACTCCAGGTATTCTTTTTGTCGTGTTTTATAATTTAGAGAGAGAGTTTTCTGTTCTTTCTTTTTATCTATTCGGGCAACAGTTTCCTGAATATAGAGAAAATCTGGATCGGTTTTACTCCGATTTATGTGTTTAGATTTAAGAGTGGGGAACAAGTTATTAAAACTAGAGAATTGTTGAAACTCAGCATTTTCTACTTGATCCCAGGGTAATGCTTCAGGTAGAGAACTTTCACCAATATCATCTTTGTCATAAAGTGCTGGAAAGATGATGTCAGGAATGACACCTAAATTTTGTGTACTATCACCTGAAATTCGATAAAATTTTGCATGAGTTAATTTTATTTGGCCCTGTTCTAATTGTTGAAGAGCCTGAACAGTACCTTTACCGAAAGTCTGGTTGCCAATAATGAGGCCTCGATTATAATCCTGAATGGCGCCAGCAAAAATTTCTGAAGCAGAGGCACTTAATCGATTGACTAAAACACCTAAAGGTCCATGATAGGTTACTTCATCACTTTCATCCTTTAATTGAGCAATTCGACCATCAGCTGCTTTTACCTGAACGGTTGGTCCTGATTTAATAAACAGGCCAACCAGAGAATTAACTTCCTGAAGTGAGCCACCGCCATTATTACGCAAATCAATCACTAAACCATCAATACCATCTGTTTTGAGCTCATCAATTAGTTTTTTAACATCACGAGTGGTGCTTTTGTAATCTGGATCACCTGCCTGAGCGGCTTTGAAATCAATGTAAAATGCAGGAATATCAATAACACCGATCTTTTTCTTTATGCCATTTTCAGTGATTTCAATAATTTCTTTTTTAGCAGCCTGCTCTTCTAGTTTGACGGTATTTCGTACTATTTGAATGGTTTTGGTTTTGTGATCATCTTTTGTTTTTTGGGGGATAAGTTCAAGGCGAACAGTTGTGCCTTTTTTTCCTCGGATAAGCTGCACGACATCATCCAGTCTCCAACCTATGACATCAATGATATCACCATCTGTACCCTGACCAACTCCGACAATACGATCACCAGCTTTTAGTTGCCCTGCTTTTTCTGCAGGACCTGCTGGAACAAGTCGTTTAACCTTAGTATAGCCATCTTCAGATTGTAGCATGGCACCGATACCTTCCAAAGAAAGACTCATTTGGATGTCAAAATTCTCAGAAACACGAGGTGAAAAGTACTGAGTATGGGGATCGTAGGATTCTGCCAATGCATTCATGTAAATTCGGAAGGCATCTTCATTGTTGGTTTGTTTAATTCGATTAAGCTGGTTTTTATATCGTTTTATAAGTAATTCTTGAATTTCTTTGTCATCTTTTCCTGCTAATTTGAAGTTAATAATAACGTTTTTTAATTGTTGCAGAGTCAGTTTATTTTGTTCTTCTTTATTTGCAGGCCAAGGCATTTCGTCTCTTTCAAGAGTAAGTTCTTCATCCTTGGTGAAATCAATCTTATTGTACTCATTTTCGAGTAAATTCAGGGTGTAAACCAGACGTTCAGTATGGCGCTTTTGGTATAGGTTAAATGCTGAAAATGCATTCGTTAGCTCACCACGACGAAAGTTATTATCAATGAGAAAACGAAATTTTTCAAAATTTTTGATGTCTTCTGCAAGAAAAAAAGTTCGATTGGGATCAAGTGACTTCAAAAAAGCATCAAATACAGTGGATGATAACTTATCATCTAAAACCATTTGGCGATAATGTTGATATTGTAACTGTTTGGCTATCACAAAGCTGAGCTTAGCATGTTCTTTTGCAGGTGATACTGGATGAATGTATTCATTTACATCATAAACTTTTGCGAGAGACAATAATGGAAAGCTAAGTATAATTGTGGTGATAACAAGAGATTGTAGTCTTAAAAATTTGGACATAAATAGCTTCTTCATCTTTTTTTAAAAGGTTGGTTAGTTTTTACTTGACTATTAAGTAGTACAAGGTAACAAAACTGAGAATAATTGTTTATGTATATTGATAGTATAGTAGACAGTTGAATTGTCAGTCGGTTCAAAGTCTTTATAATATACCACTTAAGCATTATTTAAGTATTGTTTCTGAGATTATTATTCATATATAGTGACATTTTTCATATTTTTAAATAAAAAATGAAAAAAATATCACTTTATATGAGTTTTTTGAGTTCAGAATGTTTCATGGACTTATACAAGGAAAATTAAATTTATGGGACGCTATCGCCCACCACGTCAACCTTCTTCAAAATATATTACTCCAGAAGGCAAGGCTCGTCTGGAAAAAGAGTTACGTTATTTATGGAAAGAGAAACGTCCGGCTGTAACTCAAGCTGTGTCAGAAGCAGCTGCACAAGGTGATCGAAGTGAGAATGCAGAATATATTTATGGAAAAAAGCAGCTTAGAGAAATTGATGCGCGGGTGCGATTTTTATCTAAACGACTGGATGATATGGTTGAAGTGGATCGAATTCCAGAAGATAAAAAAAAGGTGTTTTTTGGTGCCTGGGTTGAATTAGAAGATGAAAATAATCGATTAAATCAATATCGCATTGTTGGGCCTGATGAGTTTGATGTGAAGTTGGGATTTATCAGTATGGATTCACCACTTGCTCAAGCTCTTTTAAATAAAAGAGAAGGTGATGACATTTTAGTTCAGGGACCCAATGGTGTTATGGAGCATTATTTGAGTAAAGTACAATATGAACCGTTTAAGTCATAATGAGCGAAATTCTATTCAAATTTAATTAGAAATCATTATCAACAATACTGATGTATTGTTAATAATGATTTTAATATTTAAGCTCATACCTGATTTTTAGGGTAGTTTTTTCATATATTTGTTTTAACTGCTAAATAACACAGGTTTAGTTAAAATTTAAGAAAGAGTTTTAATTGAAAAATGGCCCTCAGATGTTCTTTTATCAATAGTAACTAATAAATCACAATAAGTATTTTCTGACATCGGATCATCACCACAATTACAGCCAGCAATGATTTCATCAAAGAAAACACCGACATTTATCATAATAGATATTTCATTTTCTGTTGTTGAATTGATCAAAGCTGAAATTTTAGAACCATCAGCCTTGCCGCCTTGGCAGGTAGCTTGATCTAAAGGAAGAGTTCCATTGTCTAATGCTTCTAATTCTTGTTTTAATACTTTTTTGAAGTTTTCAGAACCCCAGCTTTTTAAAGATTTAGGAAGTTTTGTCATGAATTTTATACTACTTTGCTTTTGGAATAAGGGCAATTTCATCGCCGTGCTCTAATATAGTAAAAAGCTCAGCAAATTCCTTATTAACGGTAAACTGGATACTATCTTCAGCAAATGCTCGTTTCCAACGGTTGCCTCGGCTTCTCAATGATTCTAGTAATTCCTGAACGGTATTCGTTTCATTGGGTAATTCAAATTCTTCTTCCTCCTGAGTAAACGCAATCAGCTTATCCATAAAGTAAAGAATTTTGATGATAGCAGGCCCTTTATGAATTTTATCAGATTCACCTCGACTTAGATGATGCTTGTCAAGAGAGGCCAGATAAAGCTTCCAGTTTTCATCATAATTTTTACCTAATTCATATAGGGTTTCCCAGGAATAGATTCCCTGATCATATTCATCATCAAAAAAGAGTCTTAAAGCATAGCTGCCTTGTGCTTCAATAGAGTTGATATTGACATTAATTTTGCCAGAAACAGGGATATCAGAAGTGGTAATTTCAGCTGATTTTCCATGAGTGCGAAGATATTCACAAGTTAACCTATAGGTTTCTCCTGTATCAAAGCTAATTTCCAATAGGCGTGATTTTTTGTGTAGGTTAATTTCAATTGGGATATGTTCTGTCATAAATTATATTTCATAAAAAAATTGATAAAGGATTATTCTTGATATGGGGGTAAATGCTGAATAATTACAGGGTCTATTGTGTAATCAGGGTATTTTATCTTAAATTGAAGCATTAACTCATGAGCTTCATCAATCTTATTGTTTTTTATTAGTAGCCTGATTTTTTCCAACTGAACCTCAGGCTCATTTAAAGGAGTGATTTCTTTTTGTAGTGCAACTTCTTTTGTTTCTTCAGAAAGTTCAGTAATAGGATATATATTGTGACTGTTATCTTCTGACTTTTCAGGGAGGCTATTATCTTTCTTGGGTAGGGAACCTAATTGACTACGACCTATGTAGGCTGGTGCAGTTTGCATGACGGGTGCGGGGTTAATTTTATATAAAAGTTTTCGACTGTCATTATTTTCTTCTTGAGGAATTGTTTTTTTTGATTGTGCTTGTGGTTTTATTCTCTGGACTTTTGATTCTGAGTCTTTTGTATCTGGTGTTAATGGAGAATTAGCACTTTGTTCTTCCTTTATTGAATGTGATTGCAATAACTCTTTCTGTATTTCATTTTGCTCAGCTTGCCAGGTATTGATAACCAAAAGCCCGACGATGGAAAACACCGCAATTGATGCAGCCCATGAAGTGATTTGTGACCATTTTTGAGTTTTGGAAGTTATTTTTTTGTTTATTGATGTTTGGGCAGCAGAAAGAATTTTTTGATCAAGTTCATCTGAGGGACTGGCAGTGTCTATCTTTTTATATATTTCAGACAGGGGTGAGCCTCCCTGAAGGTAATTTTCAAAAAAGACTTCATCTTCATTGTTCATGGATGTTGCTGGTTTCTTTTCGTTCATTAGTTTTTATTCATAATTGCTTTGTTTTTAATTAACGACTTGTGATTGAGCAATATGATGACGTAATTTCTTAACAGCATATCGCAGACGGCTTTTAGTACTTTCAAAGGTGCTATCAGTAATTAATGCAATTTCTTGAAGAGTCAAACCAGTCTTTTCGTGAAGTAAAAAGACTTCTTTTTGAGCTTCAGGTAAAGTATCAATTCCTTTGAGTAAAGCGTTTCCTATTTGTTGTTCTTGCAATGTTCTGTCAGGTTCATTTTGTGGATGATTATCGGCATCTATGGATTCACTTTTTTTTGTACATTCTTCATTTGCTTCTACATGTTTATCAAATGATTGAACAAGAGATAATGGTTGTTTACTACTGTGTCTAAAATGATCAATTAGACGATTATGAGCGACTTTATAAAGCCAGGTTTTAAATGATGATTGCTGGGTGAAGCTTGATGATGACTTGATGATATTAAGCCATACATCCTGATGCAGTTCATCAGCAATGCTCTTAGAGTGAACCTGACGAAAAAAATAGTGGTATATGGGCTTTTTATACCGTGTATAGAGTACTTCAAAAGCCTCTGTGTCACCCTCATGGAAAGAATCCATTAAATTTTCATCGGTTACATTATTTTGCATGTTATTGATTATAGACGTAGATTCTATGAAAAAGGGTTATTTATTTGGTGTGTAGAATATTCCAACAAAAGTTGTTATCAGGGCATACGTAAAAATCAAAGGATCGAATAAATAATCCCAGATATTTCTACTTTCTAAAAGTTCTAATTGATAAACAATGACAGATAAAACAAGACTTAATAATAATAAATTGTAGTTCTTAATCCATGCAAAAAGCATGAGACTCATTAAAATAAAAAGAAAAATGATAGGAGTGGTTAAGCCATGATCTTTATTGAGAAATCCCCAGGAATAAGGATCGATTGGCCCAATTCCTAAAGCTAAAGGATAGAACATTAATCCTATTATTGTAATAATTAAAAATATGGGATGAGTCTGCTTTGTATTTGTAGTTGGCTGAATAAAAAAATACGTTAACAGTATTAGTGTTGTTATGCTTATATCATTTAACAGTCCTCGTACATAAATATTGATTGAATCACCAGAAAAAGAAATAAAAGTGATAGCAAAAAATAGAACAGAAAAAAGATAAGGTGATTGCTTTTTTAGTTTTAATCTTAATAAAATTCGAAGTAGTATTGCAGATAATAAAAGTGAAATACCGATTAAGCCTATTATTGTTTGCAAAGAAATTGGGGCAAGGTTCATAATGAACCTCCTTGCTGGTTTTTTGTTAAAGGCTTTTGTGGGGTAAGTGGATTTTCATTGAGCCAGGTCGTATTAAAAACAACATGCTTAATATGACTTTTATGCCATGTGTAAAGTAAATGAATATTGCCATTTTTTGTTTGCAATAACCATGGATAAGAAAATTGTTGGTTTTTATCAGGTACAGCTAGACGGTTTTCTTCGACCACCTGAGCAAGTTGCCAGGTTTTTCCTTTATTGCTTGATGTCGCTAAAGATATGTCTTCTCGTTCTTCTTCATGATTGTTAAATGCCAGTAATAAATTTTTTGATTTATTTAGAACAATACCGATGATACCTGCTCCTGGGTTAGGTAATAGGCTTTTTTCTGGTGTGCTCCAACTCAAGCCTGAGTCACTACTTGACTGAGTGAGTATCCGATTGGGAGCTGGGCCTTGATAACGCATCAAAGCAATTGCATTGTGGGCTGATGTAGTAAATATAATAGGTTGTAATGATGTTTTTCCCCACGATAAGCGTATTTTATCAATTACTTCACCTTTGTTATTTAGCTTCAATAGTTCGCCAAATTTTCCCATTAATTCATGATAAACAGGAAGACCGATGGTGCCATCAGTATAATGAATGGCTGAGCCTTTAATTAAAGTACTGAGATTAAGAAAAGGAGAAGTGATTAAACGTTTTGGGGTGGACCAGCTTTTGCCTTCATCATAAGATTGAGTTAAATTTATGGCACTACCGGCCCAGCCTCCAACTGAGACACTAACGTAAAATAGCCAGATACTATTGTCAGGACCTCGAGTGACCACAGGGTTACCTAGTTTGCGTATGTAACGTGATGTACCATCTCGAGTATAAAAACGTGTGAGTAAACTTCTTTCCTGGCCCCATTGTTTTGTAGAATTATTCCAGATGTTTTGATAAATAGTAACATCCTGATGACCTTCCCGAGTTCCCCCATACCAAAAGGCCATAATGTTATTATTATTTAATTCGATTGCTGTGGCACTATGAACCTCGGGCGTTGATTCATGAGAGGCAAAATCAGTTTTGTAAAATGATGTGGCTTTTGTTGCAGGTTGAATATTAGAATTATCAGCTTGATAAAATGAACCTGAAACACTTTGGTTATGTAATTGCCATGCTAAAGTCAGAAGTGAAAGTATCCCTACTATGAGGATAACTTTATTTGTTATTGAATGGGCTTGTGTATTCATAATTATTTTAGGTTTTTGTACAAAGCTATGGACTTAGATATATAGTCTTTTTTAATGAATTAAGTGGATAGGTTTATCCAGAATTTATAAGCACAGTTTTGAATAACCTAAACCAGCATAACACTTGCCAGACCCAGGAAAGCAAAGAAACCCACAACATCAGTGACTGTCGTTAGAAATACACCACCTGCTAAAGCAGGATCTGCCCCCATCTTATCAAGTGCTATGGGAATTACAACACCAGAAAATGCAGCAATAACAAGGTTAATTGTGACAGCAATACCAATAACAAATGCCAGCGTTTCGCTGGAAAACCAAAAACCAGAAATGATGGCTAGAACCAGAGCCCAGAGTATGCCATTGATAAAGCTGACGGATAGTTCTTTAAACATCAGGCTTTGATAGTTTTTACTACTGAGTTGTCCTAATGCCATACCACGTATGACCAGAGTTAAGGTCTGGCTGCCTGCAATGCCACCCATGCTGGCAACAATGGGCATTAGAACAGCGAGAGCAACTACCTTTTCAATGGTTACCTGAAAAAGTCCTATAACAGTAGAAGCGAGAAGGGCGGTTAATAAGTTGATTCCTAGCCATACTGCACGCCTTTTACTGCTACTTAAAACTGGTGCAAACATATCGTCTTCTTCACTTAGGCCCGCTTGACTCATGAAAGTATGCTCACCTTCATCACGAATGACATCAACAATATCATCAATGGTAATACGTCCTAATAGGTAGCCTTGTTCATCAACAACGGGAGCTGTGATTAAGTCTCGGCGTTCAAAAAGTGCCGCTACTTCAGTTTGAACGGTCGTGGCGTTAATACCAAGTAGTTCCGTATTCATAACGTTGGAGACAAATTGTTCTGGATCATGGGTCAATAGATCAGATAGATATAAAACGCCTTGATAAATCCCGGCTTTATTAACCACTATAAGATTATCAGTTGTATCTGGGATTTTTCCTAAAAAACGCAAATAGCGCATGACTGTTTCAAGTGATATATCGGTTCGAATGGATATGGTATCCGTATTCATCAAACCACCCGCACTGTCTTCAGGATAAGATAGCACAGACTCCAGACGCTCACGGTGCTGAGACTCCATTGACTGAAGTAATACACGACTGACCACATCGGGCATGTCGGGTAAAAGATCGGCCAGATCATCATGATCCATTGTGCGGGTAGTAACCACCAGTTCACTGGTGGGCATGGATTCAATAAATTGGAGTCGAATATAATCATTCAGATGGGTGAGTGTTTCACCCTTCCGTTCTATAGCGACCAGGTTCCAGATTTTTCCACGCTGGTCTTCATCAGGAAGAGATTCAACAAGAAAAGCAATTTCAGCAGGATGTAGCGAGTTAATCAACTTAATAACGCTGGATTCTTGCCCATTATCAATTGCAGAATAAACTGGGGCAAGTTGATCTTGAAGTTGTTGCTGTTCCTGGGCTGGTGGCATAGGCAATTCCGCCGAGTATTGATTTTAAAGCCAGCTAAACAAAGTAAGGCTGAGGCTTGTTATATACGTTTAAACAACCTTAGTTTAGCATATTGAATATGAATATTTGATGATGTGCTCTAAAATATATTAAATAATTTAAAAGACTGTTTGGAATTCTAAAGTATTAGGTGTTTTATTCTTCATCAAAACGTCGATTGATGAGTATTTCAAGTGCAGCAACTGCTTCTTTTTCATCATCACCATTGATAATTAAAGTAATCTCTGTTCCTTTACCAGCTGCAAGCATCATGACACTCATAATGCTTTTTCCATTGGCTGTTTTGCACATTGTTTTAAGTTCAATCATGGATTTAAAACTACTGGCTAGTGTCACTAGTTTGGCTGCTGCTCGTGCATGTAGACCCAGTTTATTGGTTATTGTTAGGTTTCTTTCAATCATTTATTTTATTGTCTAAAGTAAGCTTTGAATACTGATGTATCCCCACAAATTTAAGAGAAAATTCGTGGTTTAAATAAGATCGACTTTCATGGTGAAATATGATCAAATTTGTTTCGACCAAAAAAC